>JAIFNE010000128.1 GCA_020047875.1 Hydrogenophaga sp. | reverse complement strand
GCCTTGAGCGCCTCCAGGTGCACGATGTAAAACAGCGCGATGTACGAAATGATGGCAGGCAAAATCGCGTGCTTCATCACCTCCACATAGGGAATGCCCACGTACTCCACCATCAGGAACGCGGCGGCGCCCATCACGGGTGGCATCAGCTGACCGTTCACCGACGAAGACACCTCGACCGCACCGGCCTGATCCCCGCGGTAGCCAACCCGCTTCATCAAGGGAATGGTGAAGGTGCCGGTGGTGACCACGTTGGCAATGGACGAGCCGGAGATGAGGCCGGTGGCGGCAGACGACACCACCGCAGCCTTGGCCGGGCCGCCGCGCAGGTGGCCCAGCAGCGCAAACGCCGACTTGATGAAATAGTTGCCCGCGCCCGCTTTATCCAGCAGCGAGCCGAAGAGCACAAACAGAAAAATGAAGCCGCTGGAGACGCCCAGCGCGATGCCAAAAACGCCTTCGGTGGTCAGCCACTGGTGGCTCATGGCGCGGTCCAGCGACGCACCGCGGTGGGCAATCATGTCGGGCATGTAGGCGCCGCCGAAGGTGTAGCCCAGAAAGACCAGCGCCACGATCACCATCGGCAGGCCGAGTACGCGCCGAGTGGCTTCCAGCAGCAGCGCAATGCCGATCACGCTGGTCCAGACGTCAAACGGTGTCGGCATGCCCGGCCGCGTGGCCAGCTCGCGGTAGAAAAGGAATAGGTAGGCGGCACAGAAAGCACCGACCAGCGCAAACACCCAGTCCAGCACCGGAACACGGTCGCGCGGCGAGCGCTTGGTGGCCGGATAGGCCATGAAACCCAGAAAAACCGCGAAAGCGAGGTGAATGGCGCGGCTTTCGGTGTCGTTGAGGATGAACACACCGAAGGTGAACGGCAGCGGCGAGGCGATCCAGAGCTGGAACAGCGACCAGGCCACCGCCACCACCAACAGCAGCCGGCGCACGAATGCGCCGGGTTGTCGGCCACCAGCGTCGTTGTCTTGCACCAACTGGTTGACGTCAACCTCGGCGGGATTTGCGGATTTTTTTGTCATGAAAGGGCTCCACGGCCTTCAGCGGCCTGGGATGCGGATTTTGCTGCGCCCCACACAGGGGCAGCTGAAAACAAACCACCCCATGGGCGGAGACCGCGCATGGGGTGGTGACCAAGGGCGTGGTGGATTACTTGATCCAGCCCTTTTCCTTGTAGTACTTGACCGCACCGGGGTGCAGCGGCGCCGACAGACCGTTGGAGATCATGTTCGCGGTGCTCAGGTTCGCCAGCGCGGGGTGCAGCTTCTTGAACTCTTCGAAGTTTTCAAACACCGCCTTGACCAGGGTGTAGACCATCTCGTCGGACTGCTTGGCCGAGGTCACGAAGGTGCCCAGAACGCCGTAGGTCTGGGTGGCCTGAGTGTTGCCCTTGTACATGTTGGCCGGGATAGTGGCCTTGGCGTAGTACGCATTGGCGGACACCAGCTTGTCAATCGCCGGGCCGGTGATGCTCACCAGCTGGGCGCCGCAGGTGGTGGCGGGGTCCTGGAGGCTGGCGTTGGGGTGGCCCACCACGAAGAAGAAGGCGTCGATCTTGTTGTCGCACAGCGCGGCGCCATGCTCGTCAGCCTTGAGCTCGGCAGCAGCGGAAAAGTCGCTGTTCTTGATGCCAGCGGCGGCCAACATCTCGTCCACCGAGGAGCGGGTACCCGAACCAGGGTTGCCGATGTTGACGCGCTTGCCCTTGAGGTCTGCCAGGCTCTTGATGCCTGACTCTTTTCGCACCATCAAGTTCAGCGGCTCTGCGTGAAGCGAGAAAACCGACCGCAGATCGGACACGGCCTTGCCGTCAAACGCTTTGACGCCCTTGAACGCGTTGAACTGGGCATCGGACTGGGCAACGCCGAAGTCCATGTCACCGGCGTTGATGGTGTTGATGTTGGCCACCGAGCCGCCTGTGGATTCCACCGTGCAGCGGAAACCGTGCTGCGCACGGTCCTTGTTCACCAGTCGGCAGATGGCGCCACCGGCCGCGTAGTACACGCCCGTCACGCCACCGGTGCCGATGGTCATGAACTTCTGCTGAGCCTGGACGCTGGACACCGGCGCCATCAGGGCGGCAGCAGCGGCAACGGCCGAAATGCAAGCGGACAACTTCTTCATGCAGTGAATCTCCTGTAGGGGTACTACGTTGGGTGTTTAACAAAAGTGGCCTTGATGGCCGGTGCAAAGCGCGTGGATCGTAAACGAAGACGAGTGCCCGCCTGCGAGCAACGGCTAAGTGGTAACCCACCGAAGTTATGCGAATTGCGCATGACCTCCGCTCACCCGGCGATGACGACGTCGATCGCGCGGCGCAGCCGGTCGACGACCTGCGTCAGCTCATCCTCAGTGGCAACAAAGGGGGGCGCAAGCAACACATGGTCGCCGCAGCGCCCGTCGACCGTGCCACCCATGGGGTAGACCATCAGCCCCTCGGCCATCGCGGCGCGTTTGAGTTGCGCGTGAAGCTTGCGCGCCGGGTCGAACCATTGTTTGCTGGCGCGCTCGGCCACCAGCTCGATGCCCCAGAAGAGCCCGCGGCCGCGAATATCGCCCACGTGCGGGTGCTCGCCCAACGCCTGCTTCAGCAGCCCTTGCAACGCCAGGCCGCGCTGGCGCACCTGGGCCAGCAAGCCGTCGCGCTGGATCACCCGTTGCACCGCCAGCGCGGCCGCACAGGCCACCGCATGCCCCAAATAGGTGTGCCCGTGCTGGAACAGCCCGCTGCCCTGACGGAACACCTCCACCAGCTTGCGGTGTGCCAGCACCGCGCCAATGGGCTGATAGCCGCCGCCCAGACCCTTGGCGATGGTGAGCAGGTCGGGCGCAACGCCCTCCTGTTCGCAGGCGTGCAGGCTGCCACTGCGGCCCATGCCGCACATCACCTCGTCCAGAATCAGCAGGATGCCATGGCGATCGCACAGTTCTCGCACGCCCTTGAAATAGCCGGGCACAGGCGTGAGCACGCCAGCGGTGGCGCCGCCGATGGTTTCGGCCACGAACGCCATCACGTTTTCCCCGCCCAGCTGGTCGATCGCCGCCGACAACTCGGCCACCAGGCGCTGGCCGTATTGCTCGGCGGTCTCGTCGTCGCGTCGGTCGCGGTATTCGTAGCAGGGGGATACGTGGGTGACGTCGATCAGCAGCGGCTTGAACTGTGCCCGCCTCCATTCGTTGCCGCCCACCGCGAGCGCACCCAGCGTGTTGCCGTGATAGCTCTGGCGCCGGGCGATGAAATGCCGGCGCTGCGGCTGACCGATTTCGACGAAATACTGTCGCGCCATCTTCAGAGCCGCCTCCACCGCCTCCGAGCCGCCGCTGACGAAATAGACGTGGCTCATGCCCGCGGGCGCGGTTTCGATCAACAGGTCAGCAAGCTCTTCGGCCACCGCGGTGGTGAAGAAGCTGGTGTGGGCATAGGCCAGACGGTCGATCTGTTCGTGCATGGCAGCGATCACGTCGGGATGGCCGTGACCCAGGCAGGACACCGCAGCGCCGCCCGAAGCGTCGAGGTAGGTGTTGCCGGCGGCGTCGGTGAGCGTGATGCCCCGACCGCTGACAGCCACCGGCAGCCGCTGGTGCAACTGGCGGTGAAAGACGCGGGTGGCATCCACAGACACGGTAGCTTCGGAAGGGCTGGCGTTCATGGTGGCATTCGGATAGAGGGGAAAAGGATGATGCAGCGCCAACCCGGCGGGTGGGTTTGACCCAGTGACGCTGCGCCGCCTACAAAGGACAGGCCGCAGGGCTTCGGTGGGGCAGACGGTGCTGGTGCGACGCAACCGAGTCACCGCCACGCGACAGAAACACCTGAATCACACCCTGCCCCGGAATTTCAGGCAGCAGCCGGCTCGCGCTGCACCCGGAACCACGCCGCGTACATGGCCGGCAATGCCAGCAGGGTGAGCACGGTGGCCACAATCAAACCGCCCATGATGGCCACCGCCATCGGACCCCAGAAGACGCTGCGCGACAGCGGAATCATGGCCAGCACCGCAGCCGCCGCGGTCAGTACGATGGGGCGCATGCGGCGCACCGCGGCCTCCACGATCGCGTCCCAGGCGGGCACGCCACGGCGGCGGTCCTGCTCGATCTGGTCGATCAGGATCACCGAGTTGCGCTGGATCATCCCCATGAGGGCGATCACGCCCAGCAAGGCCACGAAGCCGAACGGCCGGTTGAGCAGCAGCAGCGCACCCGCCACACCAGCCAGGCCCAGCGGCCCGGTCAGAAACACCAGCAGCGAGCGGCTGAAGCTCTGGAGCTGGATCATCAACAGGGTGAAAACGATGAACAGCATCAGCGGCACACCGGCGGCGATCGACGACGAACCCTTGCTGCTCTCCGCCACCGCCCCGGCCACCTCCACCCGGTAACCCGCCAGGCCGCGCTCGGCCCACCCAGCGCTGATGGCGTTCATGGCCGGCAACAGCTCGGCGGTGACGGTGGCGCCCTGCAGGCCCTCGGCCACGTCGGCCTGGACCGTGATCGCATAGTTGCGGTTTTCGCGCCAGATCACGCCCGGCTCCCAGCCAAATGTCGGCTGAGCAATCTGTGTCAGCGGAATGCTCTGGCCGCTGGCGGTGGGGAGGTAGGCGTTGGCCAGGCGGCTGAGGGCATCGCGCTCTTCCAAGGGCTGACGCAACACGATGTCGATCAACTTGTCGCCGTCGCGGTACTGGCCCACCGTGCTGCCGATCAGCATGGTGCGCGCCGCCTGCGCGATCGACTGGCTCGACACGCCCAGCGCACGCGCCTTGGCCTGGTCAACCTCAAGCCGCAGCACCTTGACCGACTCGTTCCAGTTGTCGTTCACACCGCGCGTGTTGGCACTCTGGCGCATCGCTGTTTTGACCTCATCGGCCAGGCCACGCAGCACCGCGGGATCGGATCCGACCACCCGGAACTGCACCGGGTAAGGAACCGGTGGGCCGTTGGGCAGCAGCTTGACGCGCCCGCGCACCTCGGGGAACTCGGTCGCCAGCAGGTTAGGCAGGCGCTTTCGCAACGCCTCCCGCGTCTTCAGGTCCTGTGGCAACACAATGAACTGCGACACGTTGGTCTGCGGAAAAATCTGGTCCAACGGCAAATAAAACCGCGGCACGCCCGAGCCCACCCAGGTGGTGACGCTGCTCACGCCCGCTTCCTGCGCCAGTCGCGCCTCCACCCGGCGCGTCACAGCGTCGGTGGCGGCGAAACTCGCGCCCTCAGGCAGCCAGATGTCAACCATGATTTCCGGCCGGCTGGAATCGGGGAAGAACTGCTGCTGCACCTTGCCCATGCCCACCACGCCGAGCACAAAGGTGGCAATCGTGAGGCCAATGGTGATCCAGCGGTGGAGCACGCACCAGTTCACCAGCGCGCGAAAACGCACGTAAAAGGGTCCGTCGAACACCTCGGCGGTCTGTCCCACATGCGGTTTGATCTTGAGCAGCTTCACGCCGAGATAGGGCACAAACATCACCGCCACGATCCATGAAACCACCAACGCGATCACGGTCACCGCAAAAATGGCAAAGGTGTATTCGCCCACGGTCGAGTTGGCCAGGCCAATCGGCAGAAAGCCGGCCGCGGTGATCAGCGTGCCGGTGAGCATGGGCATGGCGGTGGCTTCCCAGGTGAAGGTGGCCGCACGCATCATGGTGAAGCCCTCTTCGAGCTTGCGCACCATCATCTCCACCGCAATGATGGCGTCGTCCACCAGCAGGCCCAGCGCGATGATCAGCGAACCGAGCGATATTTTGTGCAGGCCAATGCCCCAGTACTGCATGGCCAGAAACGTGATCGCCAGCACCAGCGGAATGGTGATGAACACCACCAGACCGGGCCGCATGTCCAGCTCGTAGCGCCGCAGGCCGCGCCCGCCCTCGCGCCGGTGCAGCCCCAGCGCAAGGAAACTCACCGCCAGCACGATCAGCACCGCCTCGATCAGCACCTTCACGAATTCATTGACCGACTTCGTCACCGCGCTCGGCTGGTCCTGAACCTGCACCAGCTGCATGCCCGCTGGCAGCGTGCGCTCGATGTCTACCACCGCGGTGTTGAGCGCCTTGCCCAGCGCAATGATGTCGCCGCCCTTGGCCATGGAAATGCCCAGCGCAATGCTGCTCTGGCCGTTGTGGCGCACCTGCACCTGTGGCGGATCCACATAACCCAGACCAATCTCGGCGATATCGCCAAGCCGCAGCTGCCGGCCATTGGCGGCCCGGATCGGCAGCGCACGCAACTCCTCCACCGAGTTGAACGCGCCGCTCACCCGAACCTGCACCGCATCCAGCGGCGTCTGCACCGTGCCAGCGGACTCAATCGCGTTTTGCTGACCCAGCGAGGCCAGCACCTGCTGCAGATCGAGCCCCAGCACCGCGAGGCGTTTTTGCGAGATCTCGACGTAGAGCTTTTGCGCCTGCACGCCAAACAGCTCGACCTTGCTCACGTCTTTGACCCGCAGCAAAGCCTGGCGCACGCCATCGGCCACCTGCTCCTTCTCCGACGGCGAAAAGCCCTCACCCTGCAGCGCGTAAATGACGCCGAACACATCCCCGAACTCGTCGTTGAAAAACGGCCCGACCACGCCCTGGGGCAGCGTGCCGCGCATGTCGCCGATCTTCTTGCGCGCGCTGTACCAGCTTTGCGGCACCTCGTCGGCCGGCGACGAGTCTTTGAGCTGAAAAATGATGAGCGACTCGCCGGGCTTTGAGTAGCTGCGGATGGTGTCGGCGTAGGGCACTTCCTGCAGCGTCTTCTCGATCCGGTCGGCCACCTGCTCGGCCATCTGCTGCGCGTCAGCGCCCGGCCAGTAGGCGCGAACCACCATGGCGCGGAAGGTGAACGGGGGATCTTCGTCCTGACCCAGCTGAAAATACGCGGCCACGCCCAGGAACAGCAGCACGATCATCAGGTACCGGGTGAAGGCCTGGTGATCAAGCGCCCACTGCGACAGGTTGAAGCGCGACGACCAGGACGAATCCGCGCCTTCGGGTGTTGGGTGACTCATGCCAGCCTCACTGCGCCACGGCGGCGAAACGGGTCACCTTCTGCCCGGTCGAGAGCACATGCGCGCCCGCGACCACCACCTCTTCACCCGGCTTCAGACCGCTGGCAATAAACACCTCGTTGCCATCGGCACCGGCCACCACCACCGCGCGCTGCTGCACGGTGCTGCTGGCCGCATCGAACACCCAGACCGCGCTGCCCGATGGGCCTTGCGCCGTGTCGTGCATGAGGGCACTGGTGGGCAGCTTGATCGCCTGCGCCACCGCGCCCTCGGGCGTGGGCAGCGTCACATACGCGGTGGCGCCCAGGGGCGCGCGGGCCGCGTCGGGCAGGGCCAGCCGCACCTGGAAGGTACGGGTCGCGGGGTCTGCCGCGGCGGCGATTTCACGCACAACACCCTGCAGCGCCGGCGCAGCAGCGTCAGCGGTGGTAGGCGCAGTGGTCCACAGCCGCACCTGGGCCACCAGCCCGATGCGCAACGCGCCCAGGCGGTCTTCGGGCACCGCAAACACCACATCGCGCGCGCCATCGCGGGCGATTCGCACCACCGGCGCGCCCGCGCTCACCACCTGACCCGCCTCGGCCTCCACCGCCACCACCACCCCCGGGCCATCGGCCAGCAGGCGGGCATAGCTGGCCTGGTTGCCCTGCACCGAACCCTGCGCCAGCGCCTGACGCAGGCTGGCCTCGGCTGCCTGCAGACTGGCCTGACGACGCTCGATTTCGGCCCCGCTGACGAAACCTTGCGATTTCAGGTCAGTGAAGCGCTTCAGATCGGCCGCAGCCAGATCGCGCTGGGTCTGCGCTGCGCTCACCTGAGCCTGCGCCGCCTGGCTGGCCAGCATGAGATCGTTGGCATCAAGTTGCGCCAGCAAGGTTCCCGCAACCACCCGCTGACCCACCTCGGCGGGCCGCTGCACCAGCTTGCCGCCAACACGGAACGCCAGCCGGGATTCGCTGCGGGCACGCACATCGCCCGCAAACTCACCGCTCAAGTTCAGGCTCACAGCGCCCGCGGTCATCAGCTTGACGGCGCGGATCGGCTCTTGCGGCGGCGCGGGCTTGGAGCAGGCGCTCAGGGCGAGCACAGCCGCACAGGCCAGTACGATCGAATGCATGTTCATGGGATGTCGAGGTGGTGATGGGCTGACGGTTGCGGCTCTCGCGCAGCGCCAAGAACGCAGCGGATCGCTAATGACTGATTGGTTATTAGCAAAAATTGTAGGGCAAATTTGAGTGAGTGCCACCAGCATCAGGGGGAACCCGCCGGCCACGCACCAGCCAGACACCCCAAAACTCCCCGCCGCGCCTCGCGCCAGCCACAGCCCCCACACAGCACCACAGATTGCCCCAAACCGATGCCCTCACCGCCCGCCAACAACCCCGACGCACACCACCCGCAAGCCCCAGGCGGCGTGAACCACTATGAAAATTTTCCGGTGGCCTCCTGGCTGTGTCCGCCGGCGCTGCGCCCGGCGGTGCGCGCGCTCTACCACTTTGCCCGGACCGCAGACGACATCGCCGACGAGGGCGAAGCGCCTGCAGAACAGCGTCTGCGCGACCTGGCCGACTACCGCGCCCAACTCAACGCCGCGCTGACCGGCCAGCTTGACACGCCGGGCCGCTGGCCAGAGGTGTTTCAACCGCTGCGGCACACCGCTGCCCAACACGCCCTGCCCGGCCCGCTGCTGCACGACCTGCTCAGCGCCTTTGAACAGGACGTGCGCCACACCGCCAATGGGCACCGTTACGCCAGCAGCAACGAGCTGCTGGCCTACTGCGCGCTGTCGGCCAACCCGATCGGGCGGCTGTTGCTTCACCTGTATGACGTGCGCGATGCGGAATCGCTCGCGCAAAGCGACCAGATCTGCAGCGCGCTGCAGCTCATCAACTTCTGGCAAGACATCCGCGTGGATCACGCACGGGGCCGTCACTACCTGCCGGTTGATGCGCTGGCACGCCAAGGCGTGCAACTGGCCGACTTTGGCCGCGAGGCCACGCCGGACGCTGCCACCCAGGTCCGCATGGCCCGGGCGGTGGAAGAACTCTGCACACAGGCGCGCGCCCTCATGCTGGCCGGTGCGCCGCTGGCGCGCCGCGTGCCAGGGCGCGCGGGCTGGGAGCTGCGGCTGGTGGTGCAGGGTGGACTGCGCATCCTGGAAAAAACCGCCCGACATGGCCATCGCAGTTGGCAGGTACGCCCGCGATTGCGCGCCTGGGATGGGCCTGTGTTGTTGTGGCGTACGCTGTGGATGGGGTGAAAACCGGGCTCGCGGGTCAAGGCCTTGCCAATGCCGCTTTCCAAGCCAGCAGGCTGCCAGTTCAGGGCACGAGCCACTCAACCCCCCGCCCATCCAGCCTGGCACGACGGTGACCTTCGCGCCGCAGCTCCAACCAGTCCATGGACAACACGCGCCCCACCAAGACAGCCAGCCGCGGCTCGCGCAGACTCGGCTCGCTCTGGTCGGGCAACGGTGCGCCAGGCCCGCGGGAAGCCAGGTAATCGCTGGCGGAGGAAGACTGGCGCACACACTCCCAGGCCGTGCGGACCTCGGCACCATCCAGCACCAGATCGAAACGCAGTTGCAGACGCAACTGCCAGTTCAGGTGTGAACTCCACAAAACGACACTGGCCAAAGGCTGCGCCCGCAACTCAGCAACCTTGGGGCTGCGCGCATCGGTGTAGATCAACAGTTGCTCTGTGGCAGCGCGCACCTCTCGCAGCACCACGGTGCGCGCTTGGGCCAATCCATCCGCGCAAGTCGTGGCGAGCACCATCGTGTGCCATGCATGGCGGCGGTCGGCCGCCGCCCTGTGAAGTTCCCGCCATAGGCGTTCACGCAGGGCGCCATCTTCAGGAAAACTGTTTGGCGTACGAACAACAGGCAATGCGACTTCACCAAAAAAATCCGGGTGCCACAGCGGCCGATGGCCACCGGGACACCCGTCGGAATGCAGGCGAAAGGAAGGAGCGCCTCCCGCCTCGGGACACTCAGGCCTTCTTGGCCCAGGCCGAGCACCAGCCCTTGGCGGCCACCTGCTTGCCGGGGAAGATGCCTTGCCGGTGTAGAGCGCGCAGTTGTTACACAGCTGCGTGGCCGCGTGCTTGGGGAACTTCTTGGCGTCCACCTTGGTGGTGTCGGCGGCGTAGCCCAGCGCCATGGCCTGAGCGTCTTTCTCGTTGACCAGGGGCGCGGCCTGGGCGTGGGCATTGGCCAGCACCAGAGCCGAGCTGCCAGCGGCAACCTGGAGCATGAAAACACGGCGATTGGATTGGGACATGGAAGACCTCGTGAGGATTGATGTTTGATGTTGCGAGATTGCTCGGCAATTGTTGCGCTGCCAGACTTAAGCGTGACTGACTTTACAAAACGTCTGAGGAGCGCACTCATCTATTGTTCGATGCGCCCGGGCAAACCCACCGTCGCACAGGCAGCAGGCCGCGCTGATTACACTCCCCCGAGCCCATGACGCCACAAGACTACGTTCAACAGAAAGCCGCCGCCTCAGGCAGCAGTTTTTATTACGCATTCCTCTTCCTGCCGCCCGAGCGGCGCGCTGCCATCACCGCGTTTTACGCCTTTTGCCGCGAGGTGGACGACGTGGTGGACGAGGTGAGCGATGTCGGCGTGGCCCAGACCAAGCTCGCCTGGTGGCGCAGTGAGGTGGCTCAAGCCTACGCGGGGCAGAAAAATCACCCGGTCATGCAGGCCCTGATGCCGCACACGAACACATTCGGCATTGAAGCCCGGCACCTGCTCGCCGTGATCGACGGTTGCCAGATGGACCTGGAACAAAACCGCTATTTCGATTTCGCCAACCTGCAGCAGTACTGCCACCTGGTGGCTGGCGTGGTGGGCGAGGTGGCGGCGCGCATCTTTGGCCAGACGCAGCCCGAGACCACCGACTACGCGCACCGACTCGGACTCGCCTTTCAGCTCACCAACATCGTGCGCGATGTGGGCGAAGACGCGGTGCGCGCAGCAATTCGACGTCAAGGCCCACGAACTCATCAAACGGGGCCAGGCGCCCGGCATGGACCCAACCGACTTCCAGCGTCGGTTCGTCGAACTCATGCGCTTCCAGTGCGAGCGCGCCCTGCGAACCTACAGCGAGGCGCTGGCCATGCTGCCCGAGGCCGACCGCCGTCGCCAGAAGCCGGGCCTCATGATGGCCAGCATCTACCGCACCTTGCTGCAGGAAATTCATGCCGACCCGGCGCTGGTGCTCACGCAGCGCGTCAGCCTCACGCCGTTGCGAAAATTCTGGCTGGCCTGGAAGGTTCAGGCGCTGGGACGACTGTAGTGGCTTGGCTGCGCCTGTGATCCGCAAAGCACCCGCCATGAAACTGGCCGTGGTGGGTGGCGGCTGGGCCGGCATCGCGGCGGCCCTGGCAGCGGCTGATGCAGGCATCGACGTGACCGTGTTCGAAGCCACCCGCCTGCTGGGCGGGCGTGCGCGCGCCATGCCGGCCACCCGCCCCGATGGTGTGACGGTGCGACTGGACAATGGTCAGCACATCCTGATCGGCGCCTACAGCCAGTGCCTGGAACTGATGCGGCGCGTGGGCCTCGATCCCACCCAGCTTCTCAAGGCGCTGCCGCTCGCGCTGCCCTACCCGGACGGCCAGGGCTTGCAGACACCCGGCTGGGCCACTCGCCTGCCCGCGCCGCTGGATGCCCTGGCCGCCATCGCTACCGCCAGGGGCTGGACCTGTGGCGAGCGGCTGGCGCTGGTGCGCCTGTCGCTGGGCTGGCAGCGCTCGGGCTTTGTCTGCGCTGAGTCGCTCACCGTGGGTGACCTTTGCGCTGGCCTGCCCCAGCGGGTGATGGACGAACTGGTGGAGCCGCTCTGTGTCTCGGCGCTGAACCTGCCGGCCAGCCAGGCCAGCGCGTCGGTGTTTCTGCGGGTGATGCGCGACGCTCTGTTTGGTTCGCGCGCGGGGCCCTGGCCGCCCTCCAGCCTGCTGTTGCCGCGCGTGGACCTGGGCGCGCTGCTTCCCGACGCCGCGGCCCGCTGGCTGACCGCCATGCATCCAGCCACCAGCCGGGTGCACCTCGGCGCCCGGGTGACCCGACTGCAACCAGCGGACTGCGGCTGGCGGCTGGCGGGTCGGCACGACGGCGAGGCCTTCGACCTGCCGTTTGACGCCGTGATCTGGGCCACCGGCGCCTCGCCCGCGGCGCAGGCCATGCACGACGCCGCCGATCGCGCAGTGCCCGCCAGCGCGACAGCGCTGCGAGCCTGGGCCGATACCACCGCAGACCTCGATTTCGCCGCCATCACCACCGTGTATGCCTGGGCGCCTGGCGTGCGGCTGTCGCAGCCCATGCTCGCGCTGCGCAGCCAGCCCGAAGCCCCAGCCCAGTTCGTGTTCGACCGCGGGCAGCTGAACCCCGCCGATCACAGCGCCAGCGGCGTGCTGGCGTTTGTGGTCAGCGACAGCCGCGGCGAGCGCGAGTCGCTGGAGCGTGCGGTACTGCAGCAGGCGCGCGACCAACTGAACCTGCACCACCTGCAACCCCTGCAGACCGTGGTGGAAAAGCGCGCCACCTTCGCCTGCACGCCAGGCCTGCGGCGCCCCGCTGCCGCGATCGCCCCCGGCCTCTGGGCAGCGGGCGACTATGTGGCAGGGCCCTACCCCGCCACGCTGGAGGGCGCGGTGCGCAGCGGGCTGGCCGCGGTGCAGCGCCTCAGCCCGTAGCCTTCACCGCCTGGTGAGCCGGCCGTTCGATGCAGCGCGCAAGCCAGTCAAGGGTGAGCGGGTGCGCCTGCATGAGCGCGCGGGCTGGGCGGGCCCAGTTCAGAACGCTCGCCACACACAAATCGGCCACGGTGAATCGCGCCGCGGCCAGATGACTTTGGCCGCGCGCCTGCTGGGCCGCCAGATGTTGTTCGATCACCCGCAGCGGCACCGCCAGACGCCGCTCGGCCGCCTCGGCCAGCTCGGGCTTGCGGCGCTCGGGTGGCATCACCAGGCGGTGCATCAGCAAGGTAAGCGCGTCGCTCTCACATTCGTTCACCGTCCAGAAACTCCAACGCAGAGCCTCAGCGTCTTCGCGCGGGCTGGCCGGGGTGATGCCCAGGCCATCGGGCTGGCCGTGGTGGCGGGCGATGTACAGCGCCCCGGCCATGCTTTCCCAAACCACAATGTCGCCACCATCGTCGCCACCGCGCCGGTCCACCACCACCGGAATGTGGCCATTGGGATTGATCGCCAGAAACTCGGGCGTGCGCGTGGCACCGGTCTGGTAATTCAGCGGAACGTGCTCGAAGGTCACACCCAGCTCGGTGGCAGCCCACAGTGGGCGCACGGCGCGGGAGGCGGCAATGCCGTAGATGGTGAGGCTCATGATTGACTGTGAAGCAGTTCAGGCCAACGCGCGGCACAGTGCCAGCAAGTCGGTCACGGTGAGATGGGGTTGCAGCGGGGCATGCGCCCAAAGCGCCTCGGTGCGGTTGAGCCAGGCCAGTTGCATGCCGGCGTTGAGTGCGCCCACGCCGTCCAGGTGCGCATCGTCTCCGATGTGCAGCACCTCGGCCGTGCTCACACCCGCGGCGGCCGCACCCGCGTGAAAAATGCGCGCATCGGGCTTGGCCACACCGAACTCGCGTGCGCTGATACTCGCGTGAAAGTACGCGCCCAGGCCAACCCGCTTGACATCGGCATTGCCATTGGACAGCGCCACCAGCGGGAAGCGGCTGGCCAGAAATTCGAGCGCGGGCAACGCGTCTTCAAACAGGTCCACCCGCTGACGCTCGGCAAAAAAAGCCTCGAACGCCGGCTCGGCCAGCGATGGGTCGTCGCCCGCACGCTGCAGCAACAGCCGGATCGACTCGCGGCGCAGCGCACTCATGTCATGCGACAGATCGGGCCGCAGGGTCTGCATCTGGTTGCGCACCTCGCGCAGGGTGTCCTTGTCGCGACCGAGTGCGGCGGTGGCTGGCGCGTTGGCATCCAGCCATTGCTGCAACACGCCCTCTGCGCGAGCAATCGTGGGCCAGATCGGCCACAGCGTGTCGTCCAGATCGAGGGTGACGACGCGGATGCGCTGTGGATCAAAGGTGACGGCCTTCGATCCGCCATCGGCGTGGCTGAGCGGTGCGTCGGCGTGGAGGGTATTCATGTCTGCGGGAGAATAGCGCATGCCTTTCCAAAAAGAACCGCCCTATTCCCACGGTCAGCCCGCGCGCACCGCCGTGGTGTATTGCAACCTCGGCACGCCCGACGAGCCCACCGCGCCCGCGCTGCGCCGCTACCTGGCCGAGTTTCTCGGCGACCACCGCGTGGTCGAGATTCCCAGGGCGCTGTGGTGGCTGATCCTGCACGGCATCATCCTGCGGGTGCGGCCCAGCAAGTCCGCAGCCAAGTACGCCAGCATCTGGACGCCCGAGGGCTCGCCGCTCAAGGTCTGGACCGAGAAGCAGGCCACGCTGCTGCGGGGCTACCTGGGCGAGCGCGGTCACCAGGTGACGGTGCGCTACGCCATGCGCTACGGCAACCCGTCCATCGCCTCCGTGCTCGATGAACTGAAGGCGCAAGGGGTGAACCGGGTGCTGATCGCCTCGGCCTACCCGCAATACAGCGGCACCACCACCGCCAGCGTGTTCGACGCGGTAGCGCTCTGGGCACTCAACACCCGCCAGCTGCCCGAACTGCGCTTCATCAACCGCTACCACGACGACCGCGGCTACATCGAAGCCCTGGCCAAGAAAATCCGCACCCACTGGCTGCACCACGGCCAGAGCGAACAGCTGGTGATGAGTTTTCACGGCGTGCCCGAGCGCACGCTCGATCTGGGCGACCCTTATCACTGCGAATGCCACAAGACCGGCCGCCTGCTGGCCGAGCAGCTGGGCCTGGCCAAGGACCGTTACAAGGTCACCTTCCAGTCGCGCTTTGGCAAAGCCAAGTGGCTGGAGCCCTACACCGAGCCCTCGCTGATCGCGCT
>JAIFNE010000174.1 GCA_020047875.1 Hydrogenophaga sp. | reverse complement strand
GGCCAATCAATACCGGTAGGAATTGGCCTTGTAGGGGCCCTGCTTCGGCACGCCGATGTAGGCGGCCTGCTCGTCGGTGAGCACGGTGAGCATCGCGCCAACCTTGCCCAAGTGCAGACGCGCCACTTTTTCGTCCAGGTGCTTGGGCAGGGTGTAGACCTTGCCCACATCGTAGCCGTCGGCGTGGCAGAACAGCTCGATTTGCGCGATGGTCTGGTTGGCGAAGCTGGAGCTCATGACGAAGCTGGGGTGGCCGGTGGCGCAACCCAGGTTCACCAGACGGCCCTTGGCCAGCAAGATGATCTTCTTGCCGTCGGGGAACTTGATGTGGTCCACCTGCGGTTTGATCTCGTCCCACTCGCACTTTTCCAGTGAGGCCACGTCGATCTCGTTGTCGAAGTGACCGATGTTGCAGACGATGGCTTCGTCTTTCATGGCCGCCATGTGCTCATAACGGATCACGTTTTTGTTGCCGGTGGCAGACACGAAGATGTCGCACTTGTCAGCGGCGTATTCCATGGTCACGACCTTGAAGCCTTCCATGGCGGCCTGCAGCGCGTTGATCGGGTCAATCTCGGTCACCCACACCTGGGCGCTCAGGGCACGCAGAGCCTGGGCCGAGCCCTTGCCCACATCGCCGTAACCAGCGACCACGCAGACCTTGCCGGCGATCATCACGTCGGTGGCGCGCTTGATCGAATCGACCAGCGATTCGCGGCAGCCGTAGAGGTTGTCGAACTTGCTCTTGGTCACCGAATCGTTCACGTTGATGGCGCGGAACATCAGCGAGCCCTTGGCCGACATCTCGTTCAGGCGCAACACGCCGGTGGTGGTTTCTTCGGTCACGCCGATGATCTGCGCGCTCTTGCGGCTGTACCAGGTGGGGTCCACGGCGAGCTTGGCCTTGATGGCGGCGAACAGGCAGGTTTCTTCTTCGCCCTTGGGGTTGGCGATCAGCGAGGCGTCTTTCTCGGCGCGCTTGCCCAGGTGCATGAGCAGCGTAGCGTCGCCGCCGTCGTCCAGAATCATGTTCGGGCCTTCGCCGTCGGTGCCGGCGGCGCCGAAGTCGAAGATACGGTGGGTGTAGTCCCAGTAGTCGGCCAAGGTTTCGCCTTTGATGGCGAACACCGGCGTGCCCTTGGCTGCGATGGCAGCGGCGGCGTGGTCCTGCGTGGAGAAGATGTTGCACGAGGCCCAGCGCACCTGGGCACCCAGCGCCTGAAGGGTCTCGATCAGCACGGCCGTTTGAATGGTCATGTGCAGCGAGCCGGTGATGCGTGCGCCCTTCAGGGGCTGCTTGGCCGCGAACTCTTCGCGGATGGCCATCAGGCCAGGCATTTCGGTCTCGGCAATCTTGATTTCTTTGCGGCCCCAGTCGGCCAGGCCGATGTCGGCAATGACGCAGTCTGCGTTGATGGCGGGTGAGGGAATTCGTGCGTTCATGGATGCGCTCCTTGGGTGGTTGGTGAACCCCTGCCGGCGCGACGAACGGACAAAAAAACCCATCGCACCAAGTCAGTGGATGAGCGTCGTTGCAAGATGACTCCGAGCCTCACGCCCCTCGCCGACCGGAGTCGGGGGTGCGCTGCAACGCTCCTCGGAAGCCGCGATTCTATCGCAGGCCCGCCCGACGCGGTGTGCGAAACTGCCGGCCTTCCATGAGCCTTATCCCGCTTTCCCACTGGTCCCGCGGTTCGCGCGCCGCCGTCTGCGGTGTGCTCACCGACATCGACGACACCCTCACCACCGACGGCGCGATCACACCCGACGCGCTGGCCGCGCTGCACCGGCTTCGCAGCGCCGGTCTGCCGGTGTTTGCGATCACCGGGCGGCCCGCCGGCTGGAGCGAGGCTTTCGCCATGGCCTGGCCGGTCAATGCCATCGTGGCCGAAAACGGGGCGGTGGCGCTCAATCCGGGCGCTACCGGTCAACTTCAAAAAACCTATTTGCAAAGCGAGTCGGTGCGGCGCGCAAACTTCGCGCGTTTGCAGACGGCGGCACAGCACATCCTGCGCAACGTGCCGCAAGCCCGGCTGGCCACCGACAGCGCCGGGCGCGAAACCGACATGGCCATCGACCACAGCGAATTTGCCCGCCTGGGCGAGGCCGAGATCGAGCAGGTGGTGGCGCTGATGCGTGCTGACGGGCTCAACGCCACGGTGAGCTCGATCCACATCAACGGCTGGATCGGCGATCACGACAAACTGGCGGGCGCGCGCTGGATCGTGCGCGAACACCTGGGTCGCGTGCTCGATGACGAGCTGGAGCGCTGGGTGTATGTGGGCGACTCGACCAACGACGCGCGCATGTTCGGCCACGTCCCGAACAGCGTGGGCGTGGCCAACGTGGCGCGCTTCCTGCCCGCGCTGACGCACCCGCCGCGCTACATCACGCCCAGCGAGCGCGGCGCCGGCTTCGCCGAGGTGATCGACGCCTTGTTCGCGGCCAGAACCACCACCGCATGAGCGAACACCCGCTGCCACCACCGCCCGGCACCGGGTGTGTTGAGGCGCCAGCCCGCGCACGCCTGGGGCTGTGGGCCATCTTCGGCTCCACTTTTTTTGAACTGGTGGGCTACTTCATGCTCACGCCCTTTCTGGTGCTGCGGCTCAGCGATGCAGGGGTGTCTACCGCGGTCATCGGCCTGTTTGCTGCCACCGCCTGGCTGGGCATTTTCTGCATGACACCGTTTGCCTCGGCGATCACCCAGCGCCTGGGCCGGCGCCCCACCCTCTGGCTGGCGGCGGTGGTGCCGGTGCTCACCGCGGCGGGTTTTCTGCTGACGCCTTCGCTGCTGGCGTGGTTCGTGTTCAACCTGGTCGGCGGCATGGCCTCGGGGCTGCGCTGGGTGCTGGCCGAGGCGGTGGTGGCGGAGTTTGCGCCGCCGGGTCAGCGCGGGCGCGCGATCGGCGTTTTCGAAACCATGGTCGGCACCACGTTTGTGATTGGCCCGGCCCTGCTGGTCTGGGTGGGACCAGAGGGCGACGCCGCGCTCTGGGTGGCGCTGGCCCTGCTGGTGGTGGGCATGTGCTGGAGCCTGGTCATTCCGCGCCTGCCACCCGCGGCCGATGCCCACAGCGCCCGTGTCGGTCTTGGCGGCGTGTGGCACGCTTTTCTGGCCCATCCGCTCACCATGGCGATCGGCTTCATTGGTGGTTTTTTCGAAAGCGGCATCACGGCCATCCTGCCGCTGTACGGACTGGCGCTCGGCCTGGGTGCAGCGGCGGCTGCGCTGCTGGTGTCGGCCAGCGGCCTGGGCAGCGCCCTCACCATGCTGCCCGCCGGCTTGCTGGCCGACCGGCTGGCGCACCATCCGCAGCAGCGCTTTGGGGATGAGTTTGCGGCGCGCCGGCTGATCATGCGGGCCTGCGCAGCCACCACACTGGTGGCCACCCTGGTGATTCCCTTCGTGGCCGGTGTGCCCTGGCTGGCCGCGCCGGTGGCCTTTGTCTGGGGCGGCGCCGGGGGTTGCCTCTACACCATGGTGATGATCGACATTGGATCGCGCGAAGAAGGCATCACGCTCGTGAACAGCACCGCGGTGCTGGTGCTCTCCTACACACTGGGCGGCGTGGCGGCGCCCGCGCTGGGCGCGGCGGCGCTGCAATGGTCACCCTTGCTGGGCTTTCCAGCACTGCTGATCGGCGTGGCGACTGTGGGTTGCTGGCTGCTCTGGCGCGGTCGCTGAGCCCAGCGCGCTCAAGGCGCCGCGGCCGACGCCGATGCACTCGCCGTGTCTGGCCGCTGTTTGCGAGGCCGGTCCAGCAGAAGGTCTGCCACTCCACCGCCCACCCACATCCCGCCCAGGGTGAGCCAGGCTGTGACGGCGAAGATGGCGCCACCAGTCATGCCCGCGCCCACCGCGCAGCCGCCGGCCAACATGGAGCCAAAGCCCATGAAAATGGCGCCGATGATGTAGCGCGGCATGGTGTAGGTGCCGCCAAAGCCTTCCAGCTTCCAGTCGCCTCCCACCAGCGCACCCGCCAGCGAGCCGAGGAACACCCCTGGCATCAGTCCCAGGCCGAAGTCCCACGGACCGCCCGGCTCGGCCAGCACCCGCATCAACCAGTCGGACGATGGGCCGCTGAACGTCATGCCCTGGATCTGCACCGGCTCAAAAGAATTCGACATGACCGCATAGGTCAGCCACCAGGCCAGCGCCACCATCAGCCCGGTGCCGAGGCCGCCCGCCCACTTCCAGAACGCCCAACCGCTGTGGTACGCGAAGAACAAGGCAGTGATCAGCCAGACCGCAGCAAACACCAGGCCGTCCCAAGGGCCAACTCCGACTTGCGCCAGCAGGCTGCGCGAAGGACCACCGTCCACCACCCACCAGCCTGAAATCGCGAGCCGCAGCGGCGCCAGTACGCCACCCAGCGAAGCCTGAGCAGCCACCGCAAACACCAGTCCGGAGAGCAGCGCGCGCAAGTTGCCATTGGCCGACAGCACCAACAGGCGGCTGGCGCAGCCGCGCGTCATCACCATGCCCGCACCAAAAATCACGCCCCCGATCAAGGCGCCAGACACACTGCCCTGCGCCGACAACTGGCGCGCCGTGCTGACGTCCAGCGCGCCGGTGACGATCAGCAGCTGTACCCCTGCCACTGCCGCGCCAAACGCCAGCAGCCACACGGCGAGCTTGTCGCCGAACTTTCCGTGCCAGAACTCGATGACAGCTGCACGCAGACAAAAGCGCGAGCGCTGAGCAAAAAAGCCAAACCCCAGACCCACCAGCAACCCGCACACCGCCAGCACCGTGGGCTCACCAAAACGTTCGATCCAGCCAGCCCAGTTCATGATTGACGTCCAAATCATTTAAATACACGCAATAGTGAATGCTATGCCCGCACACAGCGATCGTGTTTGACGCTGCGCAAAGTCAGGTCAGGCACCGCCGCGCGTTAAGCTGAACAGCCAGCGCCGTTTCGGCCACTCACTCCACACACAGCAGCCAAGGATTCCCCATGCCCATTCCCTGGATGGTCGCCCTCAAAGTCATCCCCTGGGGCGACGTCATTGAGCATGCCCCCAAGGTACTCAACGCCGCGCGCAAACTGCTCGACAAAAAACCCGCCGAAGCCCCTTCTATCGACGTGTTGGCCAGCGGCACCGCGCTGGACACCCCCGGCGCCGCGCCGCCCAGCCTGGGCGAACTGAAGAACCGCCTGATCGCCGCACAGCACCAGATCGACCGCCAAGCCAGAACACAGGAAGCAATGGCCCAGACGCTGGCCGAACTGGCCGAGCAGAACGCGCGGCTGGTGGCCGCGGTGGCGGTGCTGCGCACGCGAACGCGCATGCTGCTGTGGGGCGCAGCGGTGCTGGCAGCCGGCTTGATCGGGCTGGCCCTGCGCTGATCGCGGGGCCTCAGGGCTTCAATGATTCCGGTTCCAGGCTCGCGTCGCAGCCCACCCCGGCGGCGATCCAGCGCCGAGCCAGCCGGCGCAGCAGCGGAGCCGCCCAGCGCCAGCGGGCGCCCAGCACCCCGTCAGGATCGCTGAGCGCCCCGCAGCGGTACAGTGCCTGCGCTGCGTCCCAGCGCAGCGCATCACAAGCACCCGAGCGCTTGCGCGAAATCACCTGCCCCAGCGGACAGGGCTCCGCCAGACAACACACACCACAACCGTTGCACGGCGCGCCCAGCGCGGGCTTGGTGGGCGCGGCGGGGTGGATGTGGATGACCTGATGACGCATCTGCAAAGGGTAGCGCACGGCGTCGGTGCAGTCCGACAGACGACTGGGCAGCTCCATAACACCCAGGTCGTCAAAAGCCCTGCCGATGTTGTACCGATCACCTGGTCGTCTCCAATATAGATACACTTTCGTATTCACGAAAAAGGGAGTCGACATGACCGCCACAGCCAAAGTTTTCACCACGGGCAACAGTCAGGCCATTCGCCTGCCCAAGGCGTTTCGGCTGGATACCGAAGAGGTCTGGATCAGCAAATCCAGTGACGGCATCCTCACCATTCAGCCCAAACCCAAGAAAGATGACTTGGAGGCCTTCCTGGCTGAATTGCGCACCATACCGCCAAGCGAAGAATTTTTGCAGCCACGCGACGATGCACCGCGCCCAAGCCCTTTTGAGGGTTGGGACGCGTGATGCGCTACATCCTTGACACCAACATCGTGAGCTACTACCTCCGGCGCTCGTCGCCCGCACTGGAGGAGCGCATGAACGAGGGGCTCAGACGCCGCCACGTGGCCATTTCCGCCATCACCCGCGCTGAACTGCGGTTCGGTCAAATGGGCCTGCCTCCGCCAGACCGCCGCCGGCCGCTGATTGACAGTTTCCTACTGCGGCTACCCAGCCTGGAGTGGAGCAGCGAGGCAGCCGATCACTACGGCACCATCAAGCACGCACTCAAAACACAGGGCACACCGATTGGCGACCTGGACACCCAGATCGCCGCACACGCGCTTGCGGAAAAGCTCATTTTGGTGACCCACAACATCCGGCACTTTGAAAAAGTACCAGGCTTGAAACTTGAAGACTGGATGGTGTGAACTGGGTCGATAGTTCGGATTGCTGGATCAATCATCCAGTCCGCACAGTAGGTGGGAACTGTTACGAAACAGCTGCCTTGTGGCGGCAGGGCAAGTGGCCCCCGCCTGGGGAACAACAAAATGGCGTAAGCCGTTTGCCTGCGCGTAGACGGCGAACTCAACTGGTGCCTTCAAAGAAGCCACCTCTCGGTAGCGCTGCATCCACTGATTGTAGAAATTGGGCTCCCACATCACGGCAGCACCTTGCTTCCAGTCCACCCACACAGGCTGACGGCTGAGCAATTGAAAGTAGTCGTGGCCCTCGCCGTCCAATGACAACAGAAACGGCCCCTGTAAGCTTTGCTCGCGCACAAAGCTAGTGAGCTCAGTCAACCCTGCGGGATGGGACTCTTCCAAGCGCAAACTCGGGCTCTTGCTGACATGCGGCAGCAAGGCCATTACCGCCACCGGGAGGAGCAACCATGTAGACCACCGCACAGGGTGGCCGCAGCACAGAACCACAGCGCAAATGCTCATGGCGAGCCACAGCGTTCCGTTGAGCCATGTGAATTCCCAGCGCCATACGCCCACCAAGATGACCAGCACGGAGAAAAACCCGGCGACCATATGCCGTCTTACAAACAGTTGATTCGGTATCGATTGCGCACCTCGCTCAATCCAGATTACAGCTGCCAGGCTGAATATCGAGAATAAGAGACCCAAAGGCTCCTGCGAAGAAGACAACAAAGAAAGCAAGCCCAACATCGCGAAGACTCGCACAGCACCATCTCGCTCGGGTCCAAGTCGCAGGCTCATCACAGCGATGGCCAGCACAATCGACAACCACTGGACGATGCCATCAATGCGCAACAGATGGAGGTTGAAAACGATGCGGTGGTTCACCGCGTGGGGCAGCAATGCCCCGCATGCGAACACCAACGCGCAAGCTCCAAGCACTGCCCACCAGAACCGGGGGCGCGGAGTCAACAGGGCAGCCAATAGCCCCGCCATCCCAGAAACGCCGGCGATGGCCAGTTCGCGATAGGTGGCCGCCTCGATTAGGAAATGCTCAGGGTAGTAAGAGCGGATGTAGTCGATGTAGCTGAAAGCGGCCGATGTCCCACCCATGGATCGTGCAATCCACACCAGGGCGGGTGAGGCCAACAACAAGAAAACTAGCGCGGCCTTCGGCAATTGAGCCCATGCACGCTGAGCGCCGCCCAATAGGAACGCCATTCCCAACATGGTGAGCAGCCAGATGCCGACAAAGGCGTTGATGGAGAAGACCAGTCCTGCCAACCCTGCCGCCAACACCCAGCGCCCGGCCAGCGCTGCCAGCAGCGCTGCCAGCAAAGGGCCCCAGGTGACTTCTGTGTGGGTGAAGTAGGAGATCCAAAGGCCGTGTCCTCCCACCACACTGGCGCCAATGAGCCAAGGAGAAAGCGAGCAGCACACCAAGGCAAGGGCAGTGACAGAGATGGGCGCACGCAGGTGGGTGGCAAGTAACCATCCAATCGCCAACAGCGACAGAAATCTGCTCAGAAAATGGCCGGCCAGAAATACCAGGCCGATGTTGGACTCATTCGTCACCAAGCCAACGATGGGCCACACCACTGAGGTGAACTTGGTGAGCGATGCGTAGAAAACGTCGCCGACGAACGCCGGTAACTGCGCCCAGCCCAGCACAAAGGGCACGTGAAAGACGTTGTTGCTCACGCCAAAGGAAAAACCAGTGCGGGCCACCGAGAAAAGAGCAGCCACCAATGCGATTCCAACCAGCAATCTAAGGTTTGGGACACGGTAAATTGAGGTCATTTGATCGAAGCGGTGGATAGCTGTTGGCTGTTCAAGTCGGCCTATCGGCCTACGCCGGTGGCGATCCAACGGCCTTCGAGTTTACGCATCACTGGGGCCGCCTAAGGCAAGCGCAGGCCCATACACCAAAGGCGTCGGTGATGGCACCTCAGTAGTTTGCCGCGAGCACCATACCGCCACACCGCCACAACGAAGGGCGGAGCAGGCGCCGTGGCGCTTACGTGAAAGTACCTCAGCGGGCACGGCTCGGCCAGACAGCACGCCCCACAACCCGCTACACGGCGAGCCAAGCGCGGGCTGGACGAGCGAGGTCAGGTGGATGTTGATGCCCTGATCGCGAGGTCAGGCCCGCGCCAGCACCGGCCCCAGAACCCGACCGGTGTGCGTGTCCAGCCGCACCACCTCGTCGGGCGGCGCGGCCACCACGATGCGGCCACCGCCGCCGCCGCCCTCGGGCCCGAGGTCGATGATCCAGTCGGCCTCGGCCATCACGTCAAGGTCGTGCTCGATCACCACCACGCTGTGGCCGCCGTCCACCAGCCGGTGCAGCACGCGGATGAGTTTTTCCACGTCGGCCATGTGCAGGCCCACCGTGGGCTCGTCCAGCACATACAAGGTGTGCGGCGCCTTCTGGCCGCGGCGCGTGACGTCGTCGCGCACCTTGCTGAGTTCGGTCACGAGCTTGATGCGCTGCGCCTCGCCGCCGCTGAGCGTGGGGCTGGGCTGGCCGAGTGTGAGGTAGCCCAGGCCCACATCTTTCAGCAGCTGCAGCGGGTGGCTGATGTTGGGCATGGAGGCGAAAAATTCGACGGCCTCATCCACCTCCATCTGCAGCACATCGCCAACGCTCTTGCCCTTCCAGGTGACGGCCAGGGTTTCGGGGTTGAAGCGGGCGCCGTGGCAGACCTCGCAAGGCACTTTCACGTCGGGCAAAAAGCTCATTTCGATGGTGCGCATGCCCTGCCCTTCGCAGGCCGGGCAGCGGCCTTCGCCGGTGTTGAAGCTGAAGCGGCCGGGACCATAGCCGCGCGCTTTGGCTTCGAGCGTGTCGGCAAACAGCTTGCGCACCGTGTCCCAAAAGCCGATGTAGGTGGCGGGGCAGCTGCGGGGCGTTTTGCCGATGGGGGTCTGGTCGACCTCGAGCACGCGGTCCACCACCTCGGCGCCGAGCAGCTTGTCGCAGCCGGTCCAGGTGGGGCGTTCGCCAGCGTCCCATTGCTGGCGGCCGGCGAAGGTACTGCGCTGCGACACGGCGGCGGCCGCGTTGGTGAGCAGCACGTCGCGGGCGAAGGTGGATTTGCCCGAACCGCTGACGCCGGTGACGACCACCAGCCGCTGCAGGGGCACGCCGACGGTGAGGTTTTGCAGGTTGTGCAGCTTGGCGCCGCGAACCTCGAGCCAGTGGTTGTCGAGCTGGGCAGGGAAAGACGCTGCGGGAATGGGGTCGGCGCCCGCTTTCGTGCGCGGCTTCGCGCTGCGCTGGGTGGCTGGGCCGGCATCGGGATCGGACGCCTGCTCGGCTTTCGGCGCTTCAACCGTGACGGCGCCCACTGCGCGCCGCGCCTGCAGCGGATGTTTCATGGCGTGCAGCAGGTAGCGGCCGGTGACCGACTCAGGGTTTGCCGACAGATCAGCCACGCTGCCTTGCGCCACCACACGCCCGCCACGTTTGCCGGCGCTGGGGCCGATGTCGATGATGTGGTCGGCGCGGCGGATGGTGTCTTCGTCGTGTTCCACCACCACCAGGGTATTGCCCATGGCGCCGAGCTTCTGCAGGGCGTTGAGCAGAACCCGATGGTGGGCTCGTCGAGCACGTAACACACGCCCTGCAGGTTGCTGCCGAGCTGTGCAGCCAAGCGAATGCGCTGGGCTTCGCCGCCGGAGAGCGTGGGCGCGCCACGGTCGAGCGTGAGGTAGTTCAGGCCCACGTCTTCTAGGAAAGTGAGGCGGCTTTCGATCTCGGGCAGCAGGTCACGCGCGATGTCGGCTTCGCGGGGGCTGAGCACGGCCTCTTTCAGCAAGCCCTGCACCCAGCTGCGGACCTCGTTCACCGAAAGCCGAGCCACCTCGGTAATGCTCACGCCGCCGAACTTCACCGCACGGGCCTGCGCGTTCAGCCGCGTGCCGTCGCAACTGGGGCACACCTGATCGACCAGCCCCTCCACCTCGGGTTCGGCGAAGCTCTGCTCGCGCCCTTTTTCCTTGTCGTCACGCACCGAATCATCCAGCGCCTTGCGCTGCTCGCGCGAAAGCGCCAGGCCGGTGCCCACGCAATCGGGGCACCAGCCGTGCTTGCTGTTGTAGGAGAACAGGCGTGGGTCGAGTTCGGGGTAGCTGGTGGCGCAGACCGGGCAGGCGCGGGTGGTGGAAAACACCTCCAGGCGACCAATGCCGCGCGTGGACGCACCCGCTTCCATGGCTTCGCCCAGGCCCTGCAGCGCGCTCAACACATGCACCTGCCCCTTGCCGATTTCCAGCGCCTTGGTCAGGTGACCGCGCAGCCAGGCTTCGTTGGCCGGGTCAACCACGCCGTCGGCCACGGGCAGCTCGATGGTGTGTTCCTTGAAGCGGTCGATGCGCGGAAAACCGGTGGTGGGCAGGAACTCGCCGTCCACCCGCAGGTGGGTGTGGCCGCGGGGGCGGGCCCAGTCGGCCAGTTCGGTGTAGACGCCCTTGCGGTTCACCACGAGCGGCGCCAGCAGGCCGATGTGTTGCCCCTTGTAGCGCTGCAGGATGGCAGCGGCGATGCTCTCGGGGCTTTGCGGCATGACCGCGGCGCCGTCGTGCACGCAGTGCTGCGTGCCCAGCTTCACGTACAGCAGGCGCAGGAAATGCCAGACCTCGGTGGTGGTGCCCACCGTGCTTTTTCGGCCGCCGCGCGAGAGCCGCTGCTCAATGGCCACCGTGGGCGGAATGCCATAGACCGCATCCACCTCGGGCCGCCCCGCCGGCTGCACGATGCTGCGCGCGTAGGCGTTCAGGCTCTCCAGGTAGCGCCGCTGGCCTTCGTTGAACAGGATGTCGAAGGCCAGCGTGCTCTTGCCCGAACCGCT
>JAIFNE010000110.1 GCA_020047875.1 Hydrogenophaga sp. | reverse complement strand
CCGCTCTCCGCGCCCACCGCCTGTTCGCGTCTTTCGCCTTACCTCGCCCATGGCTGCCTCAGCCTGCGCGAGGTGGTGCAGGCCACCCGCGAGCGCCTGGCTGCGCTGCCGCCCGATGCGCGACACCACCGCCTCGGCCTGGAGGCTTTTGTGAGCCGGCTGGCCTGGCATTGCCATTTCATTCAGAAGCTGGAAGACGAGCCCGAGCTGGAATGGCGCAACCTGCACCGGGGTTACGACGGGCTGCGCGAAGACCACTTCAATCCGGCACACCTCGCCGCGCTCACCCAAGGCCGTACCGGCTGGCCGCTGGTGGACGCCTGCGTGGCCATGCTGCGCGAGACCGGCTGGATCAATTTCCGCATGCGCGCCATGCTGGTGTCGGTGGCGGCGTACCCGCTGTGGCTGCACTGGCGGCCGGTGGGCGAGTGGATGGCGCGGCAGTTTCTGGACTACGAGCCCGGCATTCACTGGAGCCAGCTGCAGATGCAGTCTGGCACCACGGGCATCAACACCACCCGCGTCTACAACCCGATCAAACAGGCGCGGGACCACGATCCGCAGGGCCATTTCGTGCGCCGCTGGTTGCCGGTCTTGCGCCGCGTGCCCGATGCCTGGTTGTTCGAGCCCTGGCGCATGCCCGAGAACCTGCAGGCGCGGTGCGGGGTTCGGGTGGGCATCGAGTGGCCGCTGCCGGTGGTGGACCTGGAGCGCGCCACGCGCGAGGCCAAGACCCGGCTGCACCAGCGCCGCGCCGCGCCCGAGGTCAAGGCCGCTGAGGCCGCCATCGTGCGCCGCCACGGCTCGCGCTCGCGCGCCGCCGAGCAGACTGGGCGCACCATCACGGCCGCCGAGCGCGCGCAGCAGTCGCTGTTCTGAGCCGCTGCTGAATGGGCGAGCGCGAGGGCCCGCCAGCTATTTCCAGCGAAGCGGCACGATGTGCACGCTGCCGCGGGTGCTGGACAGCGTGATCTCGCCCTCTTGCACCGTGGCCTGCAGCTGCATGCTGCGTTCGGCCAGGGCGGCGAGCGCCGGGGCGGCTTCGGTCGGCAAGCGCCAGGCCTGCAGCTTGTCGAGCCGACTCAGCTTGCCTTCGATGCCACGCCACCACACATCGGCCGCCGAGCCAAAGGCGTAGAGGAAGACAGCGTCGGCCTTGCTGCAGGCTTTGGCCAGGGGTTTGTCATCGGGCTGGCCCACTTCGATCCAGAGGCGTTTGCGCCCGGTGTAGTCGGTCAGCGACACGTCGGGATCTTCCGGATCGGACAGGCCGGCGCCGAAGGCCAGCGTGCCGTCGCCGCCGCAGGTATCGACCAGTTCGTGGGCATGAATCGCCAGCGCCACCAGGCGGACCATCATGCGCTCGTCGGTCTCGCTGGGGTGGCGTGCCAGCGTGAGCGCGTGGTCGGCGTAGTAGCTGTGATCGATGTCAGCGATCTGTAGATTCGCCTTGAAGATGGTGGATTTGAGTGCCATGGCGAACCAAGCGGGTGAGCGGGCATGAAAAAAGCGGACCCCGTCGCCGGAGCCCGCTTTTTTGTATTTGGTGGCGATAGGTGGACTTGAACCACCGACATCAGCATTATGAATGCTGCGCTCTAACCAACTGAGCTATATCGCCGAACGACCGGCATTATAGAGCAGCTTTCCCACCTCTCACGTGGATCGGGATGGCCGTCAGCCCAGATCTCAGGCCCGCGTGCTTGAACTGCGATGTGAGCCCACTTGTGGCTCGGCCCCGTGCCCCTCTGTGGCGCCGAGGGGCCGCGCTCAGGCGTGTTTGAAGGCGGCTTTGCGTTTGTTCACGAAGGCATCCATGCCTTCCTTCTGGTCGGCGGTGGCAAACAGCGCATGGAACAGGCGGCGCTCGAACATCACGCCGTCCGACAACCCACCCTCAAACGCGCGGTTCACCGATTCCTTGGCCGCCATGACGCTGATGAGTGAGTACTCGCAAATCATGAGCGCGGCCCCCAGCGCCTCGTCCATCAGCTTGTCCAGCGGCACCACGCGGCTCACCAGTCCAGCCCGCTCGGCCTCGGTGGCGTCCATCATGCGGCCGGTGAGCACCAGGTCCATCGCCTTGGCCTTGCCCACCGCGCGCGGCAGGCGCTGGGTGCCGCCGGCGCCGGGGATGATGCCGAGCTTGATCTCGGGTTGGCCGAACTTCGCGTTGTCGGCGGCGATGATGACGTCGCACATCATGGCCAGCTCGCAGCCGCCGCCCAGCGCAAACCCGCTGACCGCGGCAATCACCGGCTTGCGCACGCCGCGGATCGTTTCCCAGTTGCGGGTGATGTAGTCGCCCTTGTAGACGTCGGCAAAACTGTAACTTGCCATGGCACCGATGTCGGCGCCGGCGGCAAACGCCTTTTCACTGCCGGTGACGATCATGCAGCCGATGCCGTCGTCGGCATCGAAGGCCTTGAGCGCCGTGCCCAGCTCGCTCATGAGCTGGTCGTTGAGCGCATTGAGCTGTTTGGGGCGGTTGAGCGTGACGATGCCCACGCGTCCTTCGGTGCGAACGGTGATGAATTCGGGGGGTGTGATGTCGGTCATGTGGAGTCTCCTTGGGGGTTGGGGCGGTCTGCGTCCGCACTATAGCGGTGGCGACTGGCGACAAATCGTGGGCCGACCGCCTGGCTCGTCCATTGCAAATGGCCGTCAGTTTCATCGCCCAGCCGTTCCATTGCCGCAAGGCCACGTAACGGCACGCCCAGCAGAATGCGCCCGTCTCGACCCGGTCAGCGCAGCCAGCGGGCCAGCAAGCCCGCGTCGCCCACGCTGAGCTTGACCGCTTTGGTCACCTCGGGCCACTGCAGTTCGCAGCGCAGCAGGCGCTTGTCGCGCGACACCAGGGCGGTGAGCTGCTTGCGCTGTCCCCGCAGCGTGTTCACCTCGTCGAGCCGGGTGATGCGCCAGGCTTCCACGGGCTGGCCGCGCTTGGCGGGCTTGAACTCCACGCCCAGCCACTCGTCGCCCGCGGCCATGCCCGCGGCCTCGGCGGCGCCACCGCGCAACACGTTCTTGAGCGTCAGGGCGCTCGCTTCGGCCACGCGCAGCCCCAGCTGTTGCGCCAGCGGCGCCTTGTCGTGCTTCACCTGGGCACCCGCCTGCGCCAGCAGCGAGAGCACCGGCAGGTCTGCCGTGCCGTGAACCCAATGCATCAGTTCGCTGTCAAACGCCCGGCCGCCCACGCGCTTGAGCGCCCGCGCCACGTCGAGCTCGCGCACCGGACCGCCCGCGCATCGCTGCCACAGCTCGCGCATCACGTCGTCCAGCGAGCTCTGGCCCTCGGCGCGCAGCGTGAGGTCCAGGCTCATCGCCACCAGCGCGCCCTTGGTGTAGTAGCTCACCGTGGCGTTGGGGGTGTTTTCCTGAATGCGGTAGTACTTGAGCCAGGCGTCAAAGCTGGCCTGGGCCACGCTTTGCACCCGCTGGCCAGGCGTTTGCTGCACCTGGTTGACCGTTTTGGTGACCAGATTGAGGTAGGTCGTGTCGTCGATCAGGCCGGCCCGGCGCAGAAACAGATCGTCGTAGTAGCTGGTGAAGCCTTCGAAGAACCAGAGCAGCTCGGTGTGGTTCTCGCGGTCGTAGTCGTAGCGCTTGAATTCCGCCGGCCGCAGGCGCTTGACGTTCCAGGTGTGGAAGTACTCGTGGCTGATCAGGCCGAGCAGCGTGGTGTAGCCGTCGCCGGCCTTGAGCGCGGCGGGCTTGTCGGCCGGGGTGGTCGCTGCGGCGTCCGGACGCTCTGCGAGGCGCGGGAGATCGCCGCGCTGCGCCAGGAGGGCGGTGGAGTTGCGGTGTTCCAGGCCGCCATAGCCCTCGCCGCTGGCGTGCAGCATGAAGAGGTAATGACTGAACGGCGCCGTGCCCTGTGCGCCGTGCCAGAAGTCGATTTGCGCCTCGCAGATGCGCTGGGTGTCGGCCAGCAGGCGCGCGCCATCAAACCAGCCGCCCGCACCGCTGACCACGAAGCGGTGGGGAATGCCGCGGGCCACGAATTCGCCGCGCCAGAAGGTGCCAAGCTCCACCGGGCAGTCGGCCAGCTCGTCGTAGTCGGCGGCTCGGTAGGTGCCGACACCGGCAGCGTCCACCTGCTGCTGCGTGAGGCTGGTGGCGACCTGCCAGCCAGCGGGCAGGTTGTCGGCATCAATCTCCAGCGCCTGCGCCACATCCTCCTGCCCGAGCACGCGCAGGCACAGGCTGGTGGCGTTGAAAAAGCCGCGCGTGCCGTCCAGAAACGCGGTGCGAACCGAGGCGTCGAACGCGTACACCTCGTGGGTGAACACGAGCGGCTCGTCGGGGTTCGCGGTGGCTTCCCAGGTGTGCTTGTCGAGCTGTTTCAGCGCCACCGGCTCGCCACCTTGCAGCGCACGCAGGTGCTGCAGGTGCTGGGCGAATTCGCGCACCAGGTAGCTGCCCGGAATCCACACCGGCAGGCGCACGCGCTGGCGTGCGGCGGGCCGGTCGATGGTCAGTGTGACGCCGAAAAGATGGGCCTGCGTGCTGAGAATCGCCACCCGGTAGTGAATGCCTGGTTGGGTCGGGGTGGATTGATTGTGGCGTGGGGCACGCCGCGTTGAAGGGGCTTTGGTCATCTGGGTTACACCGCGCCGGCGCCGATGAAGCAACTGAGGGCCGCCACCGCCGAGAGGCGAAAGCGCAGGGTGAGCCAGTGTTGCAGGCCCGCATGGACATACAGCGAGCGGTCGGCCAGGTAACTCGCGATCAGCACCAAACCCAGCCAGGCCAGCCCGGCGTAGGCTGGCATCACCAGCCCGGGCCAGGCCAGCAATGAGGGCACCACACCCCAGAGAAAATGCCGGCGCTGGCTGTGCGGCATGGCGCCTGTGCGCAGCCCGTTCAGCCAGCCAATGCCCCAGTGAACGCCGCCCAGAAAAGCGGCGATCAGCGCCGCGTAACCGGCCAGGGCAATGGCCACGAAGCCCCGCAGACCCGGCTCCACCAGCCACAGCAGCGAGGCCAGCAGCGCGAAGGGAATCAGGCCGCCATAGCCCAGGGTGAGGATGAGGGCGCGGTCTTGGGCGTCGTCGGGCAGGTTGGGCAAGGGCATGGCCGGCGGGCTTTCAGGGCTTGGCGTCGGTCAGGAATTTTTCGATACGCGCGGTGTCGATGGCGCCGGGCACCCGCGTGCCGTCGGCAAAGATGATGGTGGGCGTGCCGTTGATGCGCGCCTTGCGGCCAAATTCCACGTTGCGCTGCAGCGCCGAGGTGTCGCACTTGGCATCGGCGGGCGCAATGTCCTCCAGCATCCAGTCGGTCCAGGCCTTGGCCTTGTCGCGTGCGCACCAGATGTTGCGCGATTTCTCCACCGAGTCAGCGCCCAGGATGGGGTAGAGGAACAGGTGCACCGTCACGTTGTCGATCTTGGCCAGATCGCGTTCGAACCGCTTGCAGTAGCCGCAGTTGGGGTCTTCGAACACCGCCATCTTGCGCTTGCCGTTGCCGCGCACCATGGTGAAAGCGTCTTTCAGCGGCAGGTCGCGGTAGGCGATCGCGGTGAGCTTGGCCACGCGCTGCTCGGTGAGGTCGGTGCGCGATCGGGTGTCGATCAGGGCGCCCTGAATCAGGAAGTTGCCTTGCGGATCGGTGTAAAAAATATCGGTGCCGTTCACGCGCACCTCGAACAGGCCGGGCATGGGCGTGCGGCTGACCTCGTCAATCTTCGGCAGGTTGGGCAGGCGATCGGCCAGGTTTTTCCGGATCGCGGCTTCCTGCGCCTGGGCGCCCAGCGACAGGGTGGCGAGCAGGGCGAGGAGGGTGGTTTTGAGGCGTTGCATGCTGGTTTGCTCAGGGCGGTGAAAAGAAATTTGGGGGCAGTGGGCCTCAGCTGGCCTGCCCCATGGCTTGGCGGGCTAGCCAGTGCTTGATGGGGCCGAGCTGGTCGACGCGGCGCAGGCCCCAGTTGCGCAGGGCTTGCACCCGCGTGTCAGGCTCGGCAAACAGGCCGAACAGGCTGTCGGTGAGCCAGGCCATGCTGCGCGTGTCGGCCTGGCGGGCGCGCTCATAGCGCCGCAGCAGTTTGGTGTCGTTCAGGGCGCGCCAGTATTCGCGTTGGTGGATCACGCGGGCGAGCTCGGCCACATCGCCCAGCCCCACGTTGAGGCCCTGGCCGGCCAGTGGGTGCATCGCATGGGCGGCGTCGCCGGCCAGCGCCACGCCGCCTTGTGGCGTCTGGGCCACCCAGCGGGTGGCGAGTGAGCGCTCCAGGGGCCAGGCCTGGGCGGTGTGTTCGATCTGCATCTCGCCCAGGGCGTTACCGGTGCGCTCGGCAACCGCCTGCGCCAGGGCCTGCGGCGGGCCCGCAAGCCAGTCGTCGGCCTGCTGCGACGGCACCGACCAGACCAGCGCCACCGCGTTGCCGCCGGCGCCCTCCAGCGGCAGCAAAGCCAGCACCTCGCCGTGCGCGAACCACTGCCGCGCCATGCCGCCATGAGGCTGGCTGCAGCGCAGGCGCGCGGCGATCGCCTTGTGTGGGTAGGGGCGCACCGCGTAGCTCAGACCGAACTCGTCGCGCGTGGCGCTGCGTCTGCCTTCGCAGATCACGGTGAGAGCGGCAGGTGGCGCGGTGTCCAGGCACTCGATGCCACCCTGGAAATGCACCGCCTGCGCGAGCCGTTGCTCCAGCGCGGGCACATCGACGATCCAGCTGAGCGCGCTGGTGCCCTGTTCGGCAGCCGAGAAGCGCAGCGCGCCGCCGTCGTCGCCGCGCACGTCCATGGCCGTCACCGCGGTGACGGTGGGCACGGTGGCGCTGGTTTGCGGCGGTTCTCCTGGCTGGCCCTCGGGCCAAGCCCGAACCGAGCGCAACAGCTCGCGCGAGGCGGCGTTGATGGCGTAGGCGCGCACATCGCTCGGGCTGTCGGCCGGCCGCGCCGCGGCCACCAGGGCCACCCGCAGCCGGTCGCGTGCGAGCAGCAGGGCCAGCGTCTGCCCGACCACACCGCCACCGCGCACCGCGACATCAAAACGTCGACGCGAGGCAGAGGGGGCGGGAACTTGGAGCATCGCGGCATTTTAGGAGGAGGTCACAATCCCCACGACGACCTTGCAGATACCCCGCAGCTACCCGCTCTCGTCATCACCCAGCCACCATTCACCGCCAACATGACCACGCCCGAACCCGCCGCCGATCTGCAAGCCCATATCGAACAGCTCTGGGTCTACCCGGTGAAGTCCTGCGCCGGCATCAACCTGACGCAGGCCGAACTGACCGACACCGGCCTGCTTTACGACCGCGCCTGGATGGTGGTCGACAGCGCGGGCGAGTTTGTCTCGCAGCGCGAGCTGCCGCGCATGGCCCTGATCCAGCCCAGCTTCAAGCTCGGGCAGCTGATGTTGCGCGCCCCCGGCATGCTGTCGTTGCACCTCGCGCTCGATGGCGCCGAGGCGCCTGCCCGGGTGCGCATCTGGGACGACGAGCTGATGGCCTACGACATGGGCAATCTGGCGGCGCAGTGGTTCAGCGACTTCCTGGGGCACGACGCGCCGCCCGATCTCAAGCGCCTGCGGCTGGTGCGCTTCGACCCCGAGGTGCAGCGCCGCTGCGACCCCGCCTGGACCGCTGGCCGCGAGGCGACCACCCAGTTTGCCGACGGCTTCAGCCTGCTGGTGACCAGCCAGGCATCGTTGGACGGGCTCAACGCCCGCCTGCTGGCCGGTGGCCATGCACCGGTCACCATGGCGCGCTTTCGGCCCAACATCCTGATTGGCGGCGTGGCGCCCCACGATGAAGACCGCGTGGCCAGCTGGCGCATCGCCACCGACGGCGGCGTGGCCCAACTGCACAACACGAAGCCCTGCGCCCGCTGCCCGATTCCCAATATCGATCCCACCACCGCCCAAGCCAGCCCCGAGGTGGGCGACACGCTGCAGGCCTACCGCCAGGACCGGCGTCTGGGTGGTGCCATCACCTTCGGCATGAACGCGATCGTGGTCGACGGCGACGGCCTCACGCTGCGCGTGGGGCAGGCCCTGCAAGCCGACTGGCGCTTCGACTGACCCGCCAGCGCGGCCAGCGGCACGGTGCCGCCCCGTAAAATCGCGTGCTTTTCCCCCTGAACCCGAAAGTCCCGACATGAGCCTGCAATGCGGCATCGTGGGCCTGCCCAACGTGGGCAAGTCCACCCTTTTCAACGCGCTGACCAAGGCTGGCATCGCGGCCGAAAACTACCCCTTCTGCACCATCGAGCCGAACACCGGGGTGGTCGAGGTGCCCGATCCGCGGCTGGCGCAACTGGCCGCCATCGTGGAGCCCGAGCGCGTGGTGCCGGCCATCGTGGAGTTTGTGGATATCGCCGGCCTGGTGGCCGGTGCCAGCACCGGCGAGGGGCTGGGCAACAAGTTTCTGGCGCACATCCGCGAGACCGACGCCATCGTCAACGTGGTGCGCTGCTTCGAAGACGACAACGTGATCCACGTGGCCAACAAGGTTGACCCGATTGCCGACATCGAGGTGATCCAGACCGAGCTCTGCCTGGCCGATCTGGCGGCGGTGGAAAAGGCCATTCACCGCGTGAGCAAGACCGCGCGCTCGGGCGACAAGGAGTCGGTCAAGCAGCTGGCCATTCTGGAGAGATGCCAGACCGCGCTCAACGACACGCAGCCGGTGCGCACCATCGACTTCAGCAAAGACGAGTTGGTTCAGCTCAAGCAGTTTTTCCTGATCACGGCCAAGCCCGCGATGTTCGTGGCCAACGTGTCCGAAGACGGTTTCGAGAACAACCCTTTTCTGGACCGCCTGAAGGAATTTGCGGCCAAACAGAAAGCGCCGGTGGTGGCCATCTGCGCCAAGATCGAGGCCGAGCTGTCCGAAATGGACGACGCCGACCGGCTCGAATTCCTTAAGGAACTGGGGCAGGACGAGCCGGGCCTGAACCGCCTGATCCGCGCTGCCTACCAGCTGCTGGGCTTACAGACTTACTTCACCGCCGGCGTGAAAGAGGTGCGCGCCTGGACCATCCACATCGGCGACACCGGACCGCAGGCGGCCGGCGTGATCCACACCGACTTTGAGAAGGGCTACATCCGGGCCCAGACCATTGCGTTCGACGACTTCATCGCGTTCAAGGGCGAGCAGGGCGCCAAAGACGCGGGCAAGATGCGCGCCGAAGGCAAGGAGTACGTCGTCAAGGATGGTGACGTGATGAACTTCCTGTTCTCCTCCTGACCATGAGCGGCACAACAGGCGCCGATCCCCAGCGCCTGGCCAAGCGCCTGGCGGCCCAGCTGCCGTGTTCGCGCAGCGACGCCGAGCGCTACATTGCCGGCGGCTGGGTGCGGGTGGACGGCGTGGTGGTCGAAGAGCCGATGGCGCGCGTGAGCGATGCGCAGCAGGTCACGCTCGACGCCAAGGCCACGCTCGAAGACCTCGCCTCGGTCACGCTGATCTGGCACAAGCCGGCCGGGCTTGCGCTGCCGACCGAGTCGCCCCTGTCTGACGCCCTCGCGGCCCAGTGGTTGGCACCCGCGGAGCGCTTTCGTGGCGATCGCTCTGGCGTGCGTCCGCTCAAGGTGCATCGCCACAAGCTGCTCCCCGCGGCGCCACTTGCGCCGCTGGCGGGCGGGCTGATGGTGTTCACGCAGAACCCGGGTGTGGTGCGCAAGCTTGATGACCGGACGGCGCCGGTCGAACACGAGTGGCTGGTTGAGGTGGCCGACGATCCGGCGCTGGACGACCCCGGGCGCCGCGAAGCCGTACTGCAGTCCCTGGAGCAGGCGCTCTTTTTTGAGGGCTGGACCCTGCCCAAGGCCCGTGCCAGCTGGCAAAGCGAGCGGCGTCTGCGGCTGGCCATCAAGGGCAACCTGCCCGGCCAGGTGGCGCATCTCTGTGAGCGCGCCGGTGTCAGGCCCAGCGGCGTGCAGCGCCTGCGGCTGGGTCGCATTGGCCTGGCTGGCTTGAGCGCTGGCCAATGGCGCTACTTGATGCCCTACGAGCGGTTTTAGGGCGCCACCGCGGCGCGTGCACGTCGCGCTGCCCACACGCTCAGGCCCATGGCCAGGGCCATCAGCAACACCCCCACCTCGTGCAGGCGCAGCATCAGGCCCTGCGCGATCATCACGCCGCCCAGCGCGGCGCCCAGGCCCTGGCCGGCATACATGGCCGAGGTGTTGAGCGCCACGGTGGCGGGTGCCAGCGCCGGCGACTGGTGCACCAGCCGCGCCTGTTGTGCCGAGTTGGCGGCGA
>JAIFNE010000100.1 GCA_020047875.1 Hydrogenophaga sp. | reverse complement strand
CTGCGTCCACTGATCACACGCAACAACACCATGACGATCGCGACGACCAGCAAAATGTGGATGAAACCACCCATGGTGGTGGCGGTCACCAGACCCACCAGCCAGAGAATGAGCAGCACAACGGCAATGGTGTAAAGCATGACGATTCCTTGAGGTTTATTTCAAAAAAGAGGGATGGGGCCGTGAACGGCTCCACCACCAGGCGACCCCACCGAGGGTGATCACCGCGAGGGAGAACTTTGGATGGCGCCGCACCACGGCCATCGCGCTGCCAAGCACCTGCCATTCCAAAGCTTGCGAGCCGCTTCTGTCGGGCGCGGGCTGCAGCAGGGCCTGGACCAGCGCACCCAACCCCAGCGAGGCAGCGGTTTGGTGGCGCATGCCATCAATCAACGGGAGAACCGTACGCGCCGCCCAAAGGCCCAGGGATGGCTGGATGTGAACTGCGGCGTCCTGCGCCAGCCATTCGCTGAGCAAAGCGCGGTTTTTCACCAGCCGGCCACTTGCCGGGCTCATCACCGAAGGAGCACCCTGGTGCGCTTGAACTGAAGCGGACTTATTCACCGCACGGCCACCATTTTCAGCAGCGCCGCATCCTCGGTCAGTTGCAGCCGCACACTGGCGAACGGTTGGCGTGGTTCGCGCTCGCGAGCCATCCACAGCGCCCACAGACCAGCGGCCGCGGGCACAGCGGGTGTCAACAGATACAGCCACGGAGCTCGAATATCGACCAAGGGCCAAGAGGCCCACAACAACAGTGCCACCCCGACCAACACAGCCGCCACCAGCAAACAGGCAAAACCCACCAACTGGTAGGCCAGGCGCCGTTTCAAATATGCGCTGTGGGCGCTCAACGCCTCTGACACCAACTCCGCATAAGCCGCTGCATGCTCCGCCAGCAGCAGCGGCTGCGAAGCGGCCAGACGGAAGACTGGATGGATCATTTCGGCCAAGCCCGGGCTTCAGCGACCCGAGCCACCTTGACGACTGAAGAGCGCCACCAGCCCCATGAGAGCTGCACCCACGGCTGCGGCGATCAGCACCGATTTAAATGGCTCGTGCTGGATGTAGGTGGCGGTTGCGCTTCTCGCATGCTCCGATTTCTCGCGCAGTTGATGGGAACCTTCGCGCACCGCGTCCATGCCTCGGTGGGTCAGCGACTCGGCGTCGCGGGCCAGTTGCTTCAGCGCGGAACTGGTTTGCGCCTGCGCATCGCTCAGCCCATCGGCCATGCGATCCAGGCCCTGCAGCGCCGCGCGCTGCGTCGACCGAAGCGAAAGCTCGGCACCTTGTGCCGCGTCGTGGGCCAGATGAGAGATGTCGTTGCCGAGGGTGTTGACAGGGTTGTTCATGGGGTGTGTCTCGTTGGTTGGTGTGGGCTGGGCGTTACCGCTCATTTCTTGGGTTCAATCTGACTGCCGATGAGTCCACCGACAGCAGCGCCACCCAGGGTGCCCAGCGTGCTGCCGCCGGTCAGCACCGCGCCGCCCACAGCACCAGCGCCCGCACCCACGGCGGTGTTCTGGTCTTGCTGTGACATGCCAGCACAGGCACCCAGGCCCAGGGCCAGGGTGAGCGAAAACGCCGCGGCAATGCCGCGGGACAAGACAGGCTTGTTCGAGTTCATGGGATGCCTTTCAAACGGAAAAGAAGAAAACAGCATGACGGCCGTCGATCACTTCAGGCGCATGTCATTCTTGACAGAGCGCACACCGTCGATACCCCGGACCAAGGCAACAGCGCGCTGGATGTCGGCCGTCGAATTGACGAAACCGCTGAGCTGGACTGCGCCTTTGAAGGTTTCCACGTTGATCTCGGCAGACTTCAACGAGGCGTCGTTGAAGATCGCTGCCTTCACCTTGGCGGTGATGGCGGTGTCGTCCATGTACTGGCCGGTACTCTCCTGAGTCGCGGTGGAGGCGCACCCGACAACGCTGGTGAGCGCGGCAGCGGCGAGCAAGAGAATGGAGAAACGTTGGGTGGTGGTTTTCATGGAGAACTTTCTGAGACAGGGTTGAGAAAATCCGCGCAACCTGCGGCTACACGGCATGGCAAGTCGGGTTCGTTTTCATTGCCATTGCATTCACGGTAATGCTGGTGGAGATGAATGTCTGTACGCAGCCGCACACAGTGGGTTGTGGTGTTCTCGGAGGTACGCGGGTGAACAGATCTGCACGCCGCCGAAACAAAATGGTCCAGCGCAGGACACGGCAAACCTGGCACAGGGGCAGCCCCAGCATTCGCGCCAACCGCTGGCGATCCGGGATCGAGCGGATGCGTATCAGCGTCGGAGGAACGGCCGAACGGGCACGACCACGGTCACCGTTCGCCCTCATCACCGGCAAGGCCGTCCAGCAGATCGGCCAGTTCGTCAGCGTGCTGCTCTTCAACCGCCAGGATTTTCTTGAGCAAATCGCTGGTGGTTGGGTCTTGATCGCCGAGATAGCGAATCATGTCGCGGTAACTGTCGATGGCGATGCGCTCGGCCACCAAGTTCTCGCGGATCATGTCCGGCAGTGTCCTGCCTGGCAGGTATTCGGCATGACTGCGCTCGCTCAGGCTGTCGGGCGAGAAGTCGGGCTCACCGCCGAGCTGCACGATGCGCGCAGCCAGCAGGTCGGCATGGCCTTGCTCTTCGTTAGAGTGCACAAGGAACTCCGCGCCCACACTCTGGCCGTGGATGCCGCGCGCCATGAAGTGGTGTCGGCGGTAGCGCAGAACGCAAACGATTTCCGTGGCCAATGCTTCGTTGAGCATCTTCAACACCTTGGGGCGGTCGGCGTTGTAACCAGCGGTCACGGCACCCTTCTCAAGATGTTTGCGAGCCTGGGTGCGCAGTGTTTTCACCGCGGTGAGTTTGTGTGAGGTGGTCATGAGCGTGTGGGCAGGCTGGTGATGCTCATTGCTTGATCATGAGTTCGTTTTTCACGCTGCTGGCGCCCTCCGCGGCACGGGCAATGCGGCTGGCCTGATCGATCTGGCTCTGGTTGTTGACAAAGCCAGTCAGTTGAACCTCGCCTTTGAAGGTGACCACGCTGATGTCGAAACTCCTGATGTCGGCATCCGCCAGCAGGGCGGTTTTGACGCGACCTGTCACGGCCGCATCGTCCATCTTGGTCCCGACCGTGCTGGGGCTGTCCTTCAGGGTGACGCCGTTCTCGACGCTGACCACACCCGAGACGCCTTTGGTCAGGGCCATGGCCTGATCAATCTGGGTCTGGTTGTCCACGAAGCCACTGAGCTGCACGACGCCTTTGCGGGTCTCGACCTGCAGGTCAAAACTTTTGATCAGGCTGTCGCCCAGCAGTGCCGACTTGACGGCGGACGTGATCACGGCGTCATCCACCTGGGTTCCCATGGTGATGGGCGCCGTGGCCGGGGGCGCAGCCTCCGGCTCAGCCGTTTTGCTGCAGGCACCGATTGCCGCGAGGGCCGAGAAGCTGGTGGCCAGGAAGGCGATGCGAATGGGGTGGCGATAGGTCATGAAGTTCTCCAGTAAAAAAGGGACTCAGCGGGCGAGGTAGCCCCCGTCGATGGGGCAAAAAGAGCCGGTCACGAAAGAGGCCCGGCTGGAGGCCAGCCAGACCACCAGCTCGGCCACCTCCTCGGGCCGACCGAGCCGGCCCATCGGGTGGGCCGCGATCAAGCCGGCTTTGAGGCCGGCGTCTTCCTCCAGCGCGCTGATCATGGGCGTGTGAATGAAGCCCGGACCAACCGCATTGATGCGAATGCCCTGGGCGCTGTAGGCGATGGCAGCGGCCTTTGTGAGGCCGACCACGCCGTGTTTGGCTGCGGTGTAAGCAGGGGCAGTGGCCATGCCCACCGCGCCCAGGATGGACGCGGTGTTGACGATGGCGCCACCCCCATGCAGCAGCATGGCGGGGATCTGTGCCTTCATGCCGAAGAACACACCCGAGAGATTGATGTTGATCACCTGCGCCCAGGCATCGAGCGGGTAATCAGCGAGCAGTGCGCTGGCGCCACCGATGCCGGCGTTGTTGCAAGCAACGTCAAGTTGACCGAAGTGGGCAACAGCACCTCTGCGCCCAAGGCGCGTATCTGCTTCAGGGTCTCCTGCCCCGCGTGGGCATCGACATCGGACAAGACGAGACGCGCACCTTCGCGCGCGGCGACGAGCGCAATGGCTCGCCCGATGCCCGAGGCAGCACCGGTGACCAACACCACTTTGTTTTTCAGCATAAGGATCCGTTGAGGGGGTTGCGGCAAAGCACTGCCCAGGTTGCGGGGCTCCTCAAACGCGTCAAACAGCATCCGAGGTCGAGATGGACTTTCGATGGTTGCGCGGGCGCCGTCTGTGCGTTGTCAGACAAAGGCTCTGCAGGCTTGGGGCGCATCCGGGCAGTCCTCCCCTGAATCCGGAAACAGGCAAGTGGCCGGCCTGGTGCGCCAGCGCACAGACGTGGGCTGGCAGCAGCGTTAACTTCGTTGTTGGGTGGCCAGTTGGCCGCCCAGTCTTTTCAACCATCCATCAGGAGTTTTTATGAACAAAGATCAAGTCAAGGGCACTGTCAAAGAACTGGCAGGCAAGGTGCAGTCGCAAGCTGGCAAGGTTGTGGGCAACAAGGAACAACAGGCCAAGGGTCACCTTCGGGAAGCGCAAGGCAAGGCCCAGCAGGTGGTCGGTGACGCGAAGAAGCTCGCCACGGATGCCATCGAGAAGCTCTGATTGCCGATGCAGGTGAGAAGTTGATTTGCCGAATACCCGATGCGTGCACCTTTGGTGCGCATCTCTCGAGACCACATCGGCTGGCCTCTGACGGAGGCGCGCCGATCTGGCACAGAGCGGTATCACAGGCGCTGGGCGCATACGCCGCGGGTTGCGCCCGACCCAGTTCCGACCCCTTTTTGGAATGCTGTCATGACACCAAGTCGCCAAACACCTGCCCTGCACGTCAATGACCCAAGCCCCTGGTTTCGAGACACACCGGCGCAGAAGATGTTCGCCTGCAACAACGTGCCGTCGTCTCTCCAATGGCTGTACACCTCTGCCGCGTTTGCCGACTCGGGGGGCATGATCAGTGGAGACACGCTGGCGCAGCGACTCGCCGACGCGGCGTCCCAGGCAGGCGATGTCTCCAGTTCGCAGACGATCTCACTGGTGGCGCGCTGGATCGTCTCGAAGGCCGTGGTGACAGTCATGGGCCCTCGGGGTTGCATGCTGCCGATGTTTCAGTTCGATCTGGCGTCATCCACACCCAAGTCCAGCATGGCACCGGTGCTGGCGGAGCTTCACGGCGTCTTCAACGACGTCGAGTTGGCACTGTGGTTTGTATCGGCCAACCACTGGCTCAATGGCGAGCATCCCGCTGTGGTGATGCACAGGAACTTGCCCGGTGTGTTGCAGGCCGCGCGCGCCGACCGCCTCATGGCCAGGGGACACTGAGCACGCAGGGCGCAGCACGGGGCCGACTACCGGCGAGAACGGTATGCAACGTCTGCCCACTCGATAAGCAAGACGTACGCAACCGGTCCATACGGACTGGGCCGCATGCGGCTGACCCGCACCGTTCACCCGCGCCCGCGGGTGGCCCGCGACCTCAGGTGAGCTCGCGCAGCGGATGCAGGTCGGTGCTCCAGGGGCTCACGAAAAACGCGGCCACCTGGTCTGGCGTGACCTGCTCGATGGCTGCCGGCTGCCAGCGCGGGGCGTGGTCTTTGTCGATCGCCAGGGCCCGAATGCCCTCCACGGTTTCGCTCGCGGCACCGGGACGCAGGTGGAAACAACGCTGCACCAGATCGCGCTCCATGCGCAGGTCGTCGGCGAGGCCAAGGCCGCGCGCGCGGCGAATCTGCTCCAGCGCCACGTGCAACATCAGAGGCGAGCGCTGGCGCAAAGCGGTCGCTGTGCTGGCCGACCAGTCATCACCCGCCGCTTCCAGCGCCGCCACCATGGCTTGCACACTGCCCAAGGCGAACACCGCATCGATGCGCTGGCGTTCGGCTGCACCGAAGGCGTCGGCGCGGGGCGGGTGCTTTTGCGCATGACTTTCGCACCAACGCTGCACTGCTTCGCCGCTCTCGAACGGCGTCTGCCCCAGGCTCTCCCACAAACCCGGCAAGCGCGCGCTTTCAATGTAGGCATCGGCCAGCCCGATCGCAAGCGCCTCGGCGCCGGTGAGCACGCGCCCGGTGAGCGCCAGATAATCGCCGAGGTGACCCGGCAAGCGGCTCAGAAAATAGCCGCCACCGACATCGGGAAACAGGCCGATAGCGGTCTCGGGCATGGCCACCTTGCTGCGCTCGGTCACCACGCGCAGGCTGGCGCCCTGGCTGATGCCCATGCCGCCGCCCATGACGATGCCGTCCATGAACGCGATGCAGGGCTTGGCGTAGGTGTGGATGAGGTGGTCGAGGCGGTATTCCTCGGTGAAGAAGGCATCCAGCGCCGGGTCATCAGCCAGCGCTGCCTGGTGGAAAAAGCGGATGTCGCCACCGGCACAGAAGGCGCCGAACGGGCCGTCTTTGCCCATGCCGCGCAGGGCCACAGCCAGCACCACCGGGTTGTCTCGCCAGGCGAGCAGGGTCTCGCTGAGGCGGCGAATCATGGCCAGAGACAAGGCATTGAGCGCCTGGGGCCGGTTAAGCGTGAGGCAGCCCACACGCCCTCGGATCTCGGCGGTCACAAACGGCTCGACGGCGGGAACGTGGTTTGTCATGAAGACTCCTTGGAGAACGGTGGTTCAGGGACGGCAGCAGCCGCTTCAAACACCTGAATACGGGGCGCGCTGGCGCGGGATCGCCAGCCCAGCAGTTCGTTGATGACAAGCGCGCCGAGCACCACGCTGCCGCCTGCCAGCACCTCGGACCCCAGGGCTTCATTGGCCCACAGCCAAGGCCACAAAATGCCAAAAACCACCTCCAGCAAGGCCAGCAGGGAGACCTCGGGGGCTTTCAGCACCCGCGCAGCCGTGACGGCCATCACGCAGGGAATGGCCAGCTGGAACAAGCCCAGCACGGCCAGCCAGGCGATGTCGCTCCCGGTAGCAACAAACGGCGTGGCCAGCGGCAGCGTGGCAACTGCAGAAATCACCGCGCCCAGCAAGACCGAGGGCACCAGGTCGATCTGCTGGCCGTGGCTCTGGCTGCGTTGCACCACCGTCCAGTTGACGGCGGCAGCAGCAGGCACGCAGAGGGCGATCAGCGAGCCCAGCAACAAATCGCGCGCCTGGGTACTGTCGTTACCGATCAGGGCCAGCATCTGCCCGCCGTACATGTAGGCCATGCCAGCGCCGGCCACCACGATGGTTACCCACACCCGCCAGGCCATCGGCTGGCGGGTGACCACCCGCGACAGCACCGCGGTCAGCAAGGGCCCGATGGCCATGATGATCAACACGTTGGCCACGCTGGTGAAGCTCAAAGCCACCATGAAGGCGGTGAACATCACGCTCCAGCACAGGCCCGATACCCAGAACGCGGGCGATTCGGGCAGCAAGCCCCAGTGCCGGTGCACAAAGCCGGCCACCGGCGAGCGCTGCGCCAATGGCTCCGGGTGGCTCATCGCCCGCTCGGCCCGCCGGCTGGCTGCCCGCCACAGGGGCAGGATCAGCAGCAGCGACGCCACGTTGAACGCGCTGCGCCAGAAAGTGACCTCAAAGCGCTCGGCCGCCTCGAGCTGACGGGACACCACACCCGCGATCGACCACAGAAACGCGGCCACGACCATCATCGCCACCGCCTGTGTGTGGCTCAACGGTTGGCGTTGGTTCATGGATGATCTGATCGCCAGGCAACAGCAAGAGCGCGAGGCCGCGGTTGGACGCCTTCGTGGCGCTTCAGTCGCGCGAGGCGCGCTTGCGCTCGTGCTCTTTCAGATAGCGCTTGCGCAGGCGCACGCTTTTGGGGGTGATTTCGACCAGCTCGTCGTCTTCAATGAATTCGACGCCGTATTCCAGCGTGAGGTCGATCGGCGGCGTGATTTTGACGGCATCTTCCTTGCCGCTAACGCGGAAGTTGGTCAGCTGCTTGGTGCGGGTGGCGTTGACCACCAGATCGTTGTCGCGGCTGTGAATGCCGACGATCATGCCTTCGTAAACCGGGTCGTTGGCGCGCACGAACATGCGGCCGCGGTCGTCGAGTTTGCCCAGGGCGTAGGTGAAGATCTCGCCGTCGTCCATCGAAATCAGCACGCCATTCTTGCGGCTGCCGATCTCGCCCTTGTGCGGTTCGTAGCTGTCGAAGATGTTGCTGATCAGGCCCGAGCCGCGGGTCAGGTTGAGGAATTCGTTGGTGAAACCAATCAGGCCCCGGGCTGGAATGCGGTACTCCAGGCGCACCCGGCCGCGACCATCGGGCTCCATGTTCACCAGCTCGCCCTTGCGCTCGCCCAGCGCCTGCATCACACCGCCTTGGTGGGTTTCTTCGATGTCGGCGGTCACCAGCTCGATCGGCTCGTGTTTCTCGCCATCGACCGTCTTGAACACCACGCGCGGCTTGGACACCGCCAGCTCATAGCCTTCGCGGCGCATGTTTTCCAGCAGGATGGTCAGGTGCAGTTCACCACGGCCCATCACTTCAAACACGCCCTCTTCGTCGGTCTCGTTCACCCGCAGCGCCACGTTGTGCTGCAACTCTTTCTGCAGCCGGTCCCAGATCTGGCGGCTGGTGACGAACTTGCCCTCACGCCCGGCCAGCGGGCTGGTGTTGACGCAGAAGTTCATGGTCAGCGTGGGCTCGTCCACCTTGAGCATGGGCAGTGGCATGGGGTTCTGCGCATCGGTCACGGTCACACCGATACCGATGTCGGCAATGCCGTTGATCAGCACGATGTCGCCAGGGCCCGCCTCGCTCACCTGAACCCGCTCCAGGCCCTGGAAGGTCAGCACCTGGTTGATACGGCCCTTGATGGCCTTGCCGTCAGGCCCTTCCATGACCATCACATCCATCTGCGGCCGGATGGTGCCGGCACTGATGCGGCCGACGCCGATGCGGCCGACGAAGCTGGAGAAGTCCAGCGCGGAAATCTGCAGCTGCAACGGGGCGGCCGGATCACCGGTCTGCGCCGGCACGTGGCTGAGGATGGTGTCGAACAGCGCCGACATGTCGGGGCCCCACTGCTCACCGGGGGCGCCCTCGGTCATCGAGGTCCAGCCGTTGATACCGGACGCGTAGACGATGGGGAAGTCCAACTGCTCGTCGGTGGCGCCGAGTTTGTCGAACAGGTCGAAAGCGGCGTTGACCACGAAATCGGGCCGAGCGCCAGGCTTGTCCACCTTGTTCACCACCAGAATCGGGCGCAGGCCCAGCGCCAGCGCTTTCTTGGTCACAAAACGGGTCTGCGGCATCGGGCCTTCCTGGGCATCGATCAGCAGCACCACGCTGTCCACCATGGACAGGGCGCGCTCCACCTCGCCACCGAAATCGGCGTGGCCGGGGGTGTCGACGATGTTGATGTGGGTGCCCTTCCAGGTCACGGCGCAGTTCTTGGCCAGAATCGTGATGCCGCGCTCCTTTTCGATCGCGTTGTTGTCCATCACGGTGTCCACGATCTTCTCGTGCTCGGCAAAGGTGCCCGACTGCCGCAGCAGTTGGTCGACCATGGTGGTCTTGCCGTGGTCCACGTGGGCAATGATGGCGATGTTGCGGATTTGTTTGCTCATGGTGTGAGTTCCGATTCGGTTTCCAGGATTTGCTGTATTTCGATGGGGCTCAGCAGACGCCCCGGGATGAGTTCACCGCCGGCGGTGTGGGCACTGCCGAGCAGGGTGGTCGTGGTGGTAGGCACCGCGCCAGGCATGGGGCCAAACACCGCCACCTGGGCCTGGTTGGGCCAGGCGCCGCGGCGGCGCACGCCGCTCAGGAAGCGTGCGGCATTGTCTTCGTCAAGTGTGACCGGGGTGTGATCTGGCAGCAGCGAGGGCACCGGCAACACATGGCTGAGGCGCTCGGCCTCGCCCATGGCTTCCAGCGCGGCCAGTGTCAGACACTGGTCGACGGTGAAGGCGCCGGTGGCGACCCGCCGCAGCAGCGTGAGATGCCCACCGCAGCCCAGCGCATTCCCGATGTCTTCACCGAGGGTGCGGATGTAGGTGCCTTTGCTGCAGCGCACGCGCAGGCGCAGGCTGGGCGCGTCGCCGTCGAGCTCGTGACCCGGCGCGCTTCGCGCTCCACCGTGTGGCCGGCGCGGGCGTATTCGTAGAGCGGCTTGCCGTCTTTTTTGAGCGCGCTGTGCATGGGCGGCGTCTGTGCGATCTCGCCCATGAAGCGGTCCAGCACCTCCACCACCTGGCCGGCGGTGCAGGTCACAGCGCGGGTCTGCAGCACGTCACCCTCGGCGTCTGCGGTGCTGGTTGTCAGGCCCAGGCGGATCAAGGTCTCGTAGGTCTTGTTGGCGTCAAGGTGCAATTGGCTGAACTTGGTGGCAGCACCAAAGCACAGCGGCAGCACACCGCTGGCCAGCGGG
>JAIFNE010000082.1 GCA_020047875.1 Hydrogenophaga sp. | reverse complement strand
GCGCCAGAAGGCCGAGGTGATGGCCCGGTTCCGGGCCGACTACGCAGCACTCAAAGCGGGCTGGGGTGGCTACCGCGGCTTCGACGCCTGGGTGGCCCGGGCCAACAATGCCAGCTTCGGGGCCCAGGCCGCTTACGACGACCTGGTGCCCGGCTTCCTGGCGCTCTTTGAGCGGGAAGGCAGCGACTTCGAACGGTTTTATGATGCGGTGCGCGTCCTGGCCAAACTGCCGCCCGAAACCCGCGAGGCGGTGCTGGCCGACCTGGGTCGCGTGCACCTGGTTGCAGACCGCTCACCCGCCGCTGCGCTTCGCTGATCCCACCCAACACCCACCGCCCCATGGCCGACATTCACATTCAACGCCAACACCACCTGGGCCTCAGCGGCGCGCGCAAGGTGGCCTGGCAATGGGCCGAACAGGCTGAGAGCGAGTTCGGCATGGAATGCACCTACGAAGAGGGTGAGGACTGCGACGAGGTGGCGTTTGGCCGCAGCGGTGTCAGCGGCACCCTGCGGGTCACCGCCGACCACTTCGAGCTCGATGCCCGGCTGGGCTTCTTGCTGGGCGCGTTCCGCGAGCGCATCGAGAGCGAAATCGTCAAGAACTTAGACGAGTTGCTGGCGGCCAAGAAGCCCGCGGCGCGCAAAAAGAAAACCTGATCCGGCGCGCCCGAATCGGTCTGCCGATTCAGCGCAGCGATTCGATCAGGTCGATGTACTGCTGCATCGCCTCATCGGCCGAGTGGCCCTTGCACTGGTTCCAGGCATCCCACTTGGCGCGGCCCACCATGTCGCCGAAGCCGGGTTTCTTGTCGGCGTTGTCGCCGGCGGTGGCCTGCTTGTACAAGCCGTAGATCTTCAGCAGCGTGGCGTTGTCGGGCCGCTCGCTGAGGTTTTTGGAGTTGGCCACGGCGGCTTCGAAAAGGGTTTTCAGATCGGACATGCGGAACTCCTGAACAAGGAAATGAGAGGCCCGGGTAGGGACAGCCCGGTATCTTACGGTTTGCGCTGGCGGCACAATAGACAGCCGCCCCCAACAACAAGCCCCGCCTGAGCGCACCGGACCCGCCTCCGATGCCAAGGCAGCGGGTCACAGGAGACACCATGGTCCAGCGCATTGCCGCCGCCGCGCCGCCAGAACACCCGCGCCCCGCAGTCCGTGCGCGCCGGCGCGCACCGGCAGCAAAGCCAGCACCCACCGCGCGCCGCGCCGCCGCGCCCACGCTGGTGAGCGCGCTCGGGCTCGAAGGGGAGCGCATGAGCAAGGTCGACACCGCCTGGCTGCGCATGGACTCAGACTCGAACCTGATGATGATCCTCGGTGTGTGGGTGCTGCGGCCCGGCGTGTCGCTGGCCGATCTGCGCGAGCGGGTGCGCGAGCGCCTGCTGCCGTACCGCCGGTTTGTGCAGGTGGCACGGCAGGACGCCACCGGCGCCCACTGGATCGACGACCCCGATTTCGACATCGAGCGCCATGTGCTCAGCCGACCGCTCGAGCGAAAACGCGGCCAGGCAGCGCAAGCGGCACTGCAGGCGCGCATTGCCGACCTCGCCCTGCAGCCGCTGGACCATGCGTATCCGCTGTGGTGCTTTGAACTGGTGGAGGACCATGAGGGCGGCTCGGCGCTGATCGCGCGCATTCACCACTGCATTGCCGACGGCATCGCGCTGATCAGCGTGATGATGAGCCTGGTGGATGGCGGTCACCTGCCACCCAAGCGTGTGCGCAAGCCCTCGCGCGCAGGCGTGGAGGGCGCGGAAGACTGGGTTGCCGACACGCTGATCCGGCCACTGGGCGACCTCACCGCCCGCGCCCTTGAGGTGGCCGGCGGCAGCGCCGCGCGGTCGCTGGCCCTGATGGCGGCGCCCCAGCAAGGCCTGAGCGACACGCTGGACCAGGCGATGGATCTCGCTCGCATGGGTGGCCAACTCGCCAGCGATCTGGCCGCCCTGGCGCTGATGCCCGACGACTCCCCCACGCGCCTGAAAGGCCAGCCGGGTCGCGCCAAGCGTGTGGCCTGGTGCGATCCGCTGCCGCTGGCCGATGTGAAGGCGGTGGGTAAGGCGCTGAACTGCTCCATCAACGATGTGCTGCTCAGCTGCGTGGCGGGTGCCATCGGCTCCTACCTGAGGGCGCAGGGCGATGACACCCGCGGCCAGGAAATCCGCGCCATGGTGCCGATCAACCTGCGCCCGATGGAAGACGCCTGGAAGTTGGGCAACCATTTCGGCCTGGTTCCGCTGGTGCTGCCGATCGGCCTGGACAACCCGATTGAGCGCGTGTTCGCGGTGCGCGCGCGCATGAACGAACTCAAGGGCAGCCTGCAACCGCTGCTGACCTTTGGCCTGCTGTCGATCGCGGGCCTGATGATCAAGCCGGCGCAGGATGCGCTGCTCAACCTGTTCGGCAAAAAGACCACCGCGGTGATGACCAACGTGCCTGGCCCGGCCCGCAAGCTCAAGCTGTGCGGCGCCACGCTGGAGCAGAACATGTTCTGGGTCCCACAGACGGGCAGCGTGGGGCTGGGCGTGTCGATCCTGAGCTATGGCGGTGGCGTGCAGTTTGGCGTGATCGCCGACACCGGGCTGTGCCCCGAGCCCCAGCGCATCGTGGACGAGTTCACGCCCGAGTTCGAGCGCCTGCTCACGGTCACGCTGATGCTGCCCTGGGGGGATTAGGCTCCCCCCGCGCCGCTTCGCGTCACCCCCCAGGGGGCAACGCTGGCGGCCCGGCAAAGCCGGTTCCGCGGCGTTCTGGGTTCAAGGCATCGCGCGCCGGACAACCGCTGCCAACGAGAGGAAGTTATTCCAGGGCGCCGCAGAACCGGCTTTGCCGGGCTGCCAGTGCCACCCCTATGGGGTGACGCCGTCAGGCGGCGCGGGGGAGAACCGATTTTTCGCCACTTCCAGCAGGCCGTCGAAAATCAGGCTGTCGACCAGCTCAACCTCGGTTGACATGCTGGGCGCCATCTTCCAGCCGGCGCCGCCGGTCATGTAGACCCGCGGCTCGTCGCCGCAGTGGCGCCGCAGGTTGTCCACCATGCGCTGCACCGCGCCAGCGATCGCGAAGGTGCCGCCGCTGGTGAGGGCGTCGCTGGTGTTGGTGGGGAAATCGCGCACCTCGCCGGTGGGCACATGCAGGCCGGCCGTGCCGGACTCCAGCGCGCGCAGCATGATGCCGTGGCCCGGCAGGATGATGCCGCCGAGAAACCGGCCGGCGGCATCCACCGCCTCAACCGTCACGGCGGTCCCCACCATGACCACCACACAGGGCCCGACCGCACCCTGCGAAAGCAGCCGATGACGAGCACCGATCATGGCAATCCAGCGGTCTGAGCCCAGCCGCGCCGGGTGGTCGTAGCCATTGGTCAGTCCCGCCTCATGCTGGCTGGACACCACCCATTGCGGGCTCACATCCCACAGCTCCAGCTGCTCGTGCACACGGCGCCTCACCGCATCGCCCGCCACCACACAGCCCAACACCCAGCGCGGGGCCGGCAGCGCAGACCACTCGCCCTCGGCCAGGGTTTCGATGTTTTCCAGGAACTCCGCACCCTGGGCCACCAGCCGGGCGCCCGGCCTGGGCTCCTCATACAGAGCCCACTTCAGGCGTGTGTTGCCAACATCCAGGGCCAAAAATGTCATGGCAGCATTATCACCACGCGCCGCATGCAGGCAATCAGATCAGACCCACCCAGCAGGCACGCTGCACGGCGGCGAGCTTGTTGTCGGTCTGCAGCTTGGCCATGGCATTGGCGAGGTGGTAATTCACCGTGCGCTCGGAACAGTCCATGTGCGCTGCGCTCTCGCGGGCGGTCAGGCCCTCAAACGCGAAATTCAGGCTTTGCTGTTCGCGCGGGCTCAGGCACACCCGCTGCTCGGCGATCGCCCGGCGCAGCAGCGGCCAGATGTTGCAGGCCGACCAGGCCAGCGCGGTGGCCTCGGCGCGGTCGGTGAAGGTGCGCGAGCTGAACATGAAGCACTCGAAGGCACGCCCGGCGGGCAGGCTGAAAGCCACCCTCACGAGCGTCTGGTGCCCGTGGGTCAGCCACAGCCGACGCCATTCGTCAGCCTGCCCCCAGGCCGCCTGGGCCATGTCTTGCCAGGCCACCAGCGGTGCGTCGCTGTCGCGCCAGCTGGCGCCGAAGTCTTGGCTCTGGGCGAGTGCCTGCGCGGCAGCCAGCAACCGCGGCGGGTGCACCGCCAACACCTCCCGATCATCGCGACCACCCAAGGGATTGGGGCCGAGCACCACCACCGATTCCACGCTCTGCTCGCGCAGCGCGGCCATCCAGTCGGCCAGGACAGCATCGACGCGCAGGCTGTCAAAGTTGACAGGCAGGTTCATCATCCCTGGGCCGGTGCACGGTCACAATAGCCGACCCGCTGCAGACGCTCGTCGAGCGAGGAAGAGATCGTCATTGGAAGGAGTCCATGGTGTCTTTGGACCGGTTGTGGTTCTACGGCGCAAAAATGCGCTTGTCGAGATGGTTGCGGGACGAGGTGATCAGCGTACCGCTGGAGCCGATTTTGCACCCATCGCGCGAGCGGCTGCAGTGGCTGGGTGTGTCCACCATCATTGGTCACGCCACCTTTGCCTACGTCTGGGGCACGCTGATTGCGCAGCCCTTTGAGAGCGTGCCGCTGCGCATGCTGCTGGGCGCCTTGGGCATTGCTCTGCTGCTGCCGGCGGTGAACCGTGACCTGAGCGCCCGCGTCACCCTCTGGGCCTTCGGTCTGATCTGCTGGCTGCAACTGCCGCTGTTTTTTTTCTGGATGTACTGGATGAACCATGGCAGCGCGGTCTGGCTCGCCAGCGTGGCTTGCATGATCGTCATCTATTACCACCTCACCGACTGGCGCATCGCCACGCTGGGCATGGCCAGCGGCATGGCGCTGAGCTTGCTGCTGGCGCACCCGCAGCCGCTGGCTGGGCACGATCCGTCGCTGAGTCTGGACCACTTGGTGGTGCTTGGGTTTGCCTGGGTTTGTGCGCTGCTGCTGGGCGCCTCCTCCGCCAACCTGCGCCGCACCCGACTGACCAACACCCTGAGCACGATGGCGGTGATGGCGCACGAACTGCGCACACCGCTGGCCACCATGAACCTGATGGGCGATGTGCTGCGCACGCTGGCACACAACGACGTGTCGGAGAGCAGGCGCCACACGATTGAAGATCTCGCCAGCCGGCTGCAAAACCTGGTGCGCGGCATGCACCAGCAGATCGACACACAGATAGGCAACGCCCAGCTGATGCGCCTGCCGCGCGAGAAAAGCGCGTTGCAGGCGGCAGAACTGGTCAACGAGGTTGTTCAAAACTACCCTTACCGGTCCAGCAGCGAGCGCGATTGCGTGCGGCTGCAGGTGCAGCACGACTTCTGCTTTATTGGCTCGCGCACGCTCTTTGCACAGACGCTCTCCAACCTGATCAAGAACGCCCTGCACGCACTGGCCTCGGCGCGCCACGCACCCAGGCCGGGTGATCTGCGGATCGACGTGGGCCTGCACCGCGGCAGAGGCCGCATCGCCGTCTCGGACGATGGTGTGGGCATTCCGCACGCGCGCCAGCGGCGCATCTTCGAGCCCTTTTTTTCCAGCCCGCCAGGCGTCGGACATGGCCTGGGCCTGTCCTTCTGCAGGCGCGTGGTGGAGGCTGCACGCGGCAGCATCACGGTGTACGCTGAGCCCGAGGTTGGCGCCGTATTCCTGATCGACTTGCCGCTGCACACCCCCACCCACTGAAGCACCGGGTGTGCTCTCCAAATTCCACCAGACGACATGTCCCTCTCCCTCTCTCTTTTCCACCGACCCGGCAGTGTGCTGTTTCTGGACGACGACACCGAGTACCTGGAGATGCTGGGCATGGTGATGCCAGCCCACTGGCAGGTGGAGCTGTTCTCGCGGCCCGCTGCGTTCGCGCGACGCATGGTGGGCGAACCGGCGCGCTGGGAGGCCGACGCGGCCACCCAGCTGCACATGATCGACCGCTGGCGCCAGGGCCAGCCGCTGCTGCCCCAGGTGCTGCGTTACTGGGCCAACCAGCCGCAGCGCCACCAACTGGGCAAGACCTGCGTGATCGACTACGCCATGCCCGGCACCAACGGTCTGGATGTGCTGGAAACGCTGATCGACTGGCCGGGCTCGCGCGTGCTGCTCACCGGCCAGGCCGACGAGCAGGTGGCGGTGCAAGCTTTCAACCGCGGCCTAATCGACCAGTTTGTGCCCAAGCAGGCGCGCGACATCACCCGCGTGCTCATGGGCGCGCTGCGCAAACTCGGGCAGGCCGCGCATCCGCGCGTCAACACCCTTTGGCGCGTCACGCTGCGCCCGGCCCAGCAGTCGATCCTGCAGATTCCCGCCATCGCCCAGGCGCTGCAGGCTTACACCGAGAGGCACTGGGTGGAGTACGTGGTGCTGGACCAGCCATTCGGGCTGCTGGGCATGGATGCCGCCGGGGGCTGCCATTGGCTGCAGCTGGAGCCAATGTCCAGCCTGGGCGACCTCGCTGAGTTGGCCGGCGCGGCCGGCCTGGGTTCGGAGATGGTTCGCGCGGTGGAATCTGGCCAGCGGCTGCCCGCGATCGAGCTGCACCAGCAACTGGGCCTGCGCGGACCGATCCGGACCGCGCCGACCCTTTCCATGGGCGACGACACCACGTTGACCGCGGCGCTGTTCACCCTGGGTGACGACGACCTGCCCGCCCCGATCTACCCCTACCGGCACTTCCTGGCCTCCCAGGGTGGCCGCATCATTCAGGACGATTGATCGGGGCTGGCGCGGCGGGCAGTGTGCTGGAGCGTCAAGGCGGCCATGACCGATTTCGCTCAGCCGCTCAGTGCTGCCGCCAGGGCAGGCCGTGGTGGCGCCAGCCGCCGAGTTGCCCGCGCTGGGCCTGTGCGTTCGGGTCGCCCTCGAAGCCTTCGAGAATGTTGAAGGCCTCCAGACCCAGCTGCGTGGCGCGCTGGGCAGCGGCGATCGAGCGCACGCCGCTGCGGCACAGCAGCACCAGTTTTTTGCCACCCGCCGCGGCCTGCTGAATCGCCTGGTCGAACTGCGGATTGAGCGCCATGCCCGGCCATTGCTTCCAGGCCACCGGCACCCCGCCCGGCACAAAGCCAACCCACTCGCGCTCGGCATCGGTGCGCACATCCACCAGCACCGCCTCACCCGCCTGCACCCAGCGCCAGGCCAGTGGCGGTGACACATCCCCGGCGTAGCCCGCCTGCGTCGGGCGCGGCTGCATCAGCAAGGCGCCGTCGGCATCGTGGCGCAGGCCGGAACTCAGGTTGGCCGGCACCGCCTCGTCGATGCGGCGCGGGCGGGGCAGGTCCAGCGCGGCCATGGTGGCCAGAAATTCCGCCTCGCTCTTGCCCGCAATGCGCGCATTGCCGGCCTTCTCCTGCCCAATGCTGGAATGGCTGCGGCCCTGGTAGTCGTGGCCGGGCCAGACCGTGGTCTGCTCCGGCAGGGCAAACAGCACGCGGGTGATGCTGTGGTACAGCGCGCTGGCGCTGCCCGACTGGAAATCGGTGCGGCCGCAGCCTTGGATCAGCAGGGTGTCGCCGGTGAACACGTGGTCGCGCCAGACAAAGCTCATGCTGCCCGCGGTGTGGCCTGGCGTGTGCAGGGCCTGCAGCGTCTCGGCACCAAAGCGAAGCGTGTCGCCGTGCTGCAACTGCACGCCCGCCGTGCCGATGCCGCAGCCCAGCGGTGCCGCGGTTCGGGCGCCAGCCAGCTCGGCCAGCTGACCGGCGCTGGTGATGTGGTCGGCGTGGGCGTGGGTTTCCACCGCCCACACCAGCCTCAGGCCGTACTCGTGCAATACCGCCAGATCGCGCTCGATCTGCTCGTCCACCGGGTCGATGATCAGCGCCTCGCGGCTGGCCTGGTCGAACAGCAGGTAGGTGTAGGTGCTGGAGGCGGGGTCAAAGAGTTGAATCGGTTTCATGGTGCTCGCGGTGTCGTTGGCGCGGTGGTGTCGTATTTTGCAATGCACCACTGTCATGGCGCCGGCAACGGCATCGCCACCGGCCCAGACCCAAGCCTGCCCCATGGCAGGCCGAACCGGGTTAACATTTAAGTTGGCGTTTACGTTTACGTAAACGTCAATTCAACACCAACCCAGAGCGGCGCCTCAGCGACCCGCCACGAGACAAGCATGAATCGCCAAGCCGCCACCGATCTGCCGTTCCCCCGCGCCGCCCTGCATGCAGCCAAGGGCAGCACCTGGAGCGAGTGGCAGTGGCGCGAAAGAAAAGCCTCCCTGAACGACTGGGACCCGGCCGCCAAGCCGTTCTCGAACGGCATGAAGAACGGCGACAAGACCACGGTGGATCAGCTCGCGCAAGAAATCGACGTGCTGCAGAACCTCTTCTTTGCCGACGGCCGCTACAAGATGCTGCTGGTGCTGCAGGGCACGGACACCGCCGGCAAAGACGGCGCGGTGCGTGGCGTGTTTGCCCGCACCAGCCCGCTGGGTGTGCACACCGTGGGCTGGAAAGCGCCCACTGCGGTGGAGCGCGCGCACGATTTTCTCTGGCGCATTCACCATCGGGTGCCGGGGGCGGGCGAGATCATGGTGTTCAACCGCAGTCACTACGAAGACGTCCTGGTGCCGGTGGTCAACGGCCAGATCACGCCCGAACAGACGCGCCAGCGCTATGAGCAGATCAACGCCTTCGAGCGCATGCTGGCGCAGTCGGGCACCGTCATCCTCAAGTGCCTGCTGCACATCAGCAAGGAAGAGCAACGCCAGCGCCTGCAAGACCGGATCGACGACCCGGCCAAACACTGGAAGTTCAGCCTGGACGACATCGCCGTGCGCAAGCAGTGGGACGCCTACCGGCAGGCCTACGACAACGCGCTGCAGGCCACCCACACCGACTGGGCCCCCTGGACGGTGGTTCCAGCCGACTCCAAGACCCACCGCAACCTCATGATCGGCACGCTGGTGCGCGACAGCCTCAAGGCGCTGGACCTGCGCTTCCCGGCGCAAGACCCGGCCCATGCGGGCTTGCGGGTCGAGTGAATTCACGCCTCCGCCCTGCCACATCCCGCGCCTGTTCTTCCGCTTCAACCCACGCCCCCTGCCATGACACAACTTTCTGCCGACTACCAGGCCCTGGCCAACTACCGACCGGCCAACAAGGTGCGCTTCGTCACCGCCGCCAGCCTGTTCGACGGCCACGACGCCGCCATCAACATCATGCGGCGCATCCTGCAGGGCATGGGTGCCGAGGTGATCCACCTGGGCCACAACCGCTCGGTGGACGAGGTGGTCACGGCCGCGCTGCAGGAAGATGCGCAGGGCATCGCGATCAGCTCCTACCAGGGCGGCCATGTGGAGTACTTCAAGTACATGGTGGACCTGCTCAAGACCCGCGGCGGTGAACACATTCAGGTGTTCGGCGGGGGCGGCGGCGTGATCGTGCCGAGCGAAATCCGCGAGCTGCAAGACTACGGCGTGACGCGCATCTACAGCCCGGAAGACGGCCAGAAGATGGGTCTGGCCGGCATGATCGGTGAGATGGTGATGCGCTGCGACCGCGACCTCAGCCCCTTTGCGCCCACGTCCCTGGCAGCCATTGAGGGCCAGGGCGAGATGAACTGGCGCGCACTCGCGCAACTGATCACGGCGCTGGAGAACGGCAAGGCCGACGCCGCCATCGTGAGCGCGCTGCGCGACCAGGCCAAGGCCAGGCAGGTGCCCGTGCTCGGCATCACCGGCACCGGTGGCGCAGGCAAGTCCTCGTTGACCGACGAACTCATTCGCCGCCTGCGCCTGGACCAGAACGACAGCCTGCGCGTGGCGGTGATCAGCATCGACCCCTCGCGCCGCAAGAGCGGCGGCGCCTTGTTGGGCGACCGCATCCGCATGAATGCCATCAATCCGTGGAGCCAGGGACAGCGTGTCTACATGCGCAGCCTGGCCACACGCGACTTCGGCAGCGAGATCAGCGCGGCCCTGCCCGACGTGATCGCCGCCTGCAAGGTGGCCGGCTTCGACCTGATCGTGGTCGAGACCTCGGGCATCGGCCAGGGCGATGCTGCCATCGTGCCGTATGTCGATGTGCCGATGTATGTGATGACACCCGAGTTCGGCGCCGCCAGCCAGCTGGAGAAGATCGACATGCTCGACTTTGCCGAGTTCGTGGCCATCAACAAATTCGACCGCAAAGGCGCGCCAGACGCCCTGCGTGACGTGGCCAAGCAGGTGCAGCGCAACCAGGAAGCCTGGAGCACCCCGCCCGACCAGATGCCGGTGTACGGCACCATGGCCGCGCGCTTCAACGACGACGGCGTGACCGCGCTGTACCAGGGCCTCAAGGCCCGCCTGATCGAACT
>JAIFNE010000134.1 GCA_020047875.1 Hydrogenophaga sp. | reverse complement strand
ACGCTCAGGGCTTCCAGGCCAAGCGCCTGCAGGGCCGCGCGCAGGCCGGCTGCACCGGCGTGCCGCAGGCGCAGCTCGCGCAGGGTGATGCCGCTGGCCGGCATTTGCTGGGTGGGGTGCATGGCGCCCCACTGGATGAGTGTGGGCAGCGCGCCGTTGAACAGCCGCTGGCCGTCGTCGCGCACGCTGATGCGCCATTGCAGCAGCCCTTGCGGCGTTTCGCGAGAGGCGCTGACCACCGGGCCACGCTGGATGCCGATGGCCTGCAGGGCCAGCAGTGCCGCGTCGATGTCGGGCACGCTGGCCACCCAATGCACCAGTTGCGGCCCGTCTTGCGCCAGCCGGGCCTGCAGCGCCGCGTCGTCCAGGTCGAACCAGCGTTTGAGCCCGGCGCGGCGCGTGGGCGTGGTCTGGGGGTTGATGGCGATGATCTCCAGATACGGCGGCCGGTCGCTGCCGTCGTCGAGTTTGAGCAGGCGGTTGTGGGTGCCGAACAAGGGGTGTTCACCGCCCGGGCCAGGCGTTACCCCGAGCGTGGCTTCGCACCAGGCCACGCCTTCGCCCAGCGTGCGCGCAGCCACCACCAGATGGTCGATGCGCGGCGTCACAACACCACCTGACCGCTGATGCAGGTGACCGACGCGCCGCCAACCCAGATCGTGCCCCCGGCGTCGCGCTCGATGTGCACTCGCCCGGCGCAGCCCATGGCGGTGCCTTGCGCCGCCACGTAGCGTTCGGGTGCCAGGCCTGCGCCGATGAGCCATTGCGCCACGGCGGCGTTCAGGCTGCCCGTTACCGGGTCTTCGCTCAGGCCGTTGTTGCCGGGGAAGAAGGCGCGCACCTCGAAGGCGGCGGCATGGCCCGCCGGGTGCGGGCCGACCACGCCGATGTCCAGCCCGGCGAGCACGGTCGCGTCGGGCCGCAAGGCCAGCACCTGATCGGCACTGCGCAGCATCACGCCGCGCCAGTTCGGCCCGTTGTCGCACCAGGCGTGCGCGGTGATGTCCTCGCGCGCCACGCCCAGGCCCCGGGCGATGAGGGCCACGTCGGCTTCATCGAGCGGGCCGCTCTTGATCAGGGGTGGTGCTGCAAACGCAAGGCGCTCGCCCTCGCGCCGAATCTTCACCAGTCCGACACCGCATTCCTGCACCACGTGTTCGCCGCTCGGCACACCGCCAGCCGCCAGCCAGGCATGGCAACTGCCCAGCGTCGGGTGACCGGCAAACGGCAGCTCTCGACTGGGCGGGGAAAAGATGCGCACGCGGTAGTCGGCGCCGGCGGCTGCGCCTTCGGGCGTGGGCGGCAGCAAGAACGTGCACTCCGACAGGTTGGTCCAGTTGGTGAAGTGCTGCATGGCTTCGCTGCTCAGGCCGCTGCCGTCGAGTACCACCGCCAGCGGGTTGCCCCGGTAGGGCGTGTCGGTGAAGACGTCGACTTGTTGAAAGGCGCGTGGGGTCATGGTTCAGGCGTCCTGTTCTTCGCGGATGGTGCGCGCCAGCGCGGCGATGCCGCTGGCGATCTGGTCGACCGGGGCGGTGACGAAGCTCAGGCGCAGGGTGCGTGGGTCGGCGTGGTCGGCATAGAACGCGCTGCCGGGCACGAAGGCCACACCCTGCGCCACCGCCTTGGGCAGCAGTTCGGTGGCGTTCATGCCCTTGGGCAGATGGACCCAGAGGAACATGCCACCGTCGGGCTCGTTCCACCGCACGTCCAGGCCGGCCATCTCGGTGCGCAGCGCGCTCAGCATGGCGTGGCACTGGCGCTTGTAGAGCGCGCGGATGGTGGGCACGTGCCGGTCCAGGAAGCCATCCTTGAGCACCTCGGCCACCACCCGCTGGTTGAAGCTGGGGCTGTGCAGGTCGGCGGCCTGCTTGGCCTGCAGCAGCTTGGGGTACACGCTGGCGGGCGCCACCAGGAAACCCAGGCGCAGGCCGGGCGCGAGGATCTTGGAGAACGAGCCGAGGTAGATGCAGCCTTCTGGGTTGAGCGCGGTCAGTGGCGTGGGTGGCGGCTGGTCGAACCACAGGTCGCCGTAGGGGTTGTCTTCCACCAGCGGCAGGCCCACGCGCACGGCGGCGTCCACCAGCGCCTGGCGACGCGCCAGGCCCATGCTGCGGCCGGTCGGGTTCTGGAAGTTGGGCAACACGTAGAGGAAACGGGCGCCATCGGCTTTGGCCGTCAGGTTGCCCACGTCCACCCCCTCGGCGTCGCTGGCCACGCCTTCGATCTGCGGCTCCATGGGGGCGAAGGCCTGCAGCGCGCCCAGGTAAGTGGGCGTTTCCACCAGCACGCGGCTGCCGCTGTCGATCAGCACCTTGGCCACCAGGTCCAGGCCTTGCTGGCTGCCGGTGGTGATGAGCACCTGCGCCGGGTCCACCGCCCAGGGCAGGCTGGCCGCGACCCATTCGCGCAGCGGGCCGTAACCTTCGCTGGCAGCGTATTGGAGCGCGCTGCGGCCATCGTCGCGCAGCACGCGGTCGCAGGCTACGCGCATGGCGTCGATGGGAAAGGTGTCGGGCGAAGGCAGGCCGCCGGCGAGGCTGATGATGCCCGGGCGCTCGGTGAGCTTGAGCAGCTCGCGGATCACCGACGGGTTCATGCGCTCGGCGCGGCGGGCCAGGGTCCAGGGGCTGTTCATGGGGTGTCTCCGGTTGGGGTGTTTCAAGTTCGGTGTGCTGCGGCTGGCGTTGCCATGCGCCGGCCCATGAATACCGTGGCGACCACCGCCAGCGCGAAGCCCACGGTCATCAGGTCGAGCGATTCGCCGAGCAGTGGCACGGCGGCCGCGATGCTGAGAAATGGTTGCAGCAACTGCATCTGGCTCACCCGCAGCGCGCCACCCAGCGCCAGGCCGCGAAACCAGGCGAAGAAGCCGGCCCACATGGAAAACACGCCCACATAGGCCAGACCCAACCACGCGGTGAGCGCAACCGGCTGCTCGGGCCAGGTGAGCAGCGCGCCGGGCACGGTGAGCGGCAGGGCCATCACGCACACCCAGCTGATCACCCGCTCCGCACCCAGCGCCGGCGTGACCTTGGCGCCGGCCACATAACCCAGCGACGCGGCAACGACCGCACCAACGAGCAGCAGATCGGCATGGCTCAGCCCAAACCCGTGGCCCTGCTGGTGCGCGCGCAGCAGGCTGTAGCTGGCCACCAGCGCGCTGCCCAGCGCGGCGAACAGCCAGAAACCCAGGCGGGCGCGCTGGTGCAGCAGCCAGGCCGCCATGGCGGCGGTCACCAGCGGCAGCAGCGCGGTGATCACGGCCGCATGGCTGGCCGTGACCTCTCGCAACGCCCAGCCCAGCAGCAGCGGGTAGCCGATCACGTTGCCCAGCAGCGACAGCGCCAGCGGCAGGCGCTGCGCTGGCGTGGGCCGCTTGGAGCGGGTGAGCAGCAGGAATCCGATCGACAAAACCCCCGCCAGTGCGGCGCGGCCCCAGGTGACGAACCAGGGCGAGAGTTGCGGCGCATCGGCGGTGCCTGTGGCCAGACGCGTCATGGGCAGCGTGAGCGCGAACACGAACACCCCCACAAAGCCCAGCCACAAACCCAGCGTGACCTGGCGCTCGTCGGTGGAGATGGCGGCGGCGCGGTTCATGCGCCAGCCCGGGTGGCCGACGGAGCCAGCCCGCTCCACAGCATCCAGGCCGCGGTCAGCATCAAGGCACTGGCCATGACGCGGTTGAACACCAGCAGCCGCGCCCCGCTGGCCACGCCGTTCACCACCGGCCCAGCCAGCCAGTGCCTGAGCACCGAGCCGATGGCGGCGTAGGTCAGGTTGCTGAAGAAGGCAAATGCCAGCATCACCGGAAGCACCTGCGCAAACCGCAGCAGCGCATCGGGATGGCCCGCGACCCAGCCGGCCACCAGCGAAAGTGCCAGCATCCAGGCCTTGATGTTCAGAAACTGCAGGCCCACGCCCTGCAGGAACGTGACCTGCAGCCGGCTGGCGTCCACCGCGTTCAGGCTGCGGCTGCCCCAGAGCCGGCGCGCCAGCCAGGCCAGATAGCCCACCCCACCCAGCAGGATGGCGCCGCGCAGCATCGGCTGTGCCACCACCAGCGCCCCCAGACCTGCGGCGCTTAAGCCAAACAGCAGGCCCCAGCCCACCGGCACCGCACACACGAAGCGCATCGCAGCCTTGAGCCCGCCATTGGCCGCCAGCGCGGTCGAGAGCGTGGTGTTGGGCCCGGGTGTGAAGCTGACGGCGGTGGCGAGCAGCAGCAGCGCGCTGAATTCGGCGGCGTTCATGGTTGGTGGAAATCCAGCAAGGTTGTTCAGAAATGTTGTCGAACCGCAAGCGCCACTTTATGCTTGATGGGCCATACACTGGCCATACAGTTTGCAGGGTCAGTGGCGCAAACTGTATGGCTACGCCCAGCCACACAGCCGCTGCTTCCCCGTTCGGCTCGCCGCCTGAAGACCATGCCCGATCTCGCCAACCCCGGCGCGCCCCCATTGACACGAGCCAGCTCGCTCACCCTGGCCGAGCAGCTGGCCGACCGCATTGCCGGCCGTATCCGCGACCGGCTGCTGATCCCCGGCGCGCGTCTGCCCAGCGTGCGGCAGTGTGCGTTGCAGCAGAGCCTGAGCCCGTCCACCGTGGTGGCTGCTTACGATCTGCTGCTGGCGCAGGGCTTGGTGGAGGCGCGGCCTCAGCGGGGTTTCTTCGTTCGCGATCGGGTGGTCGAGCGCTCGGATGCGCGCTCGGCGCAGCCCGCCGCCCGGCCCGGGCCTCGGCTGGCGGCGCCGGTGAACGCTGCCGCGTTGTTGCGTGGCATGTTCCACACTGAGGGCGACCGGCCGCAGCCCGGCATGGGCGTGTTGCCGCCAGACTGGCTGGAAACCAGCTTTCTGCCCACCGCGGTGCGCCGCGTGACCGGCACCAAGGCGCTGTTTGACAGCTCGCTGCGCTATGGCGAGCCGATGGGTGATGCGGTGCTGCGCCGCGCGCTGGCCGCCCGCCTCCAGCAGCTGGGCATGCCAGCGGGGCCGGAGCAGGTGATCACCACCGTGGGCGCCACCCAGGCGCTCGATATCGTGAGCCGTACCCTGCTCAAGGCGGGCGACTGCGTGATGGTCGAGGAGCCGGGCTGGGCGGTGGAATTTGCGCGCCTGCATGCGCTGGGCATGCGCATCCTGCCGGTGCCGCGCGGCCCGCAGGGCCCCGATCTGGCGGTGATGTCGCGTTATTGCGAGGCGTACGAGCCCAAGCTGTTCGTCAGTGTCAGCGTGTTGCACAACCCCACGGGCTACTGCCTTTCGCCCGCCAGTGCACACCGGGTGCTGCAGCTGGCGCAGACGCACAACTTTCATGTGGTGGAGGACGACACCTACAGCCACATCGCGCCCGAGCACGCCACCCGCATGAGCGTGCTCGATGGCCTGCAGCGCACCATTTACGTGAGCGGTTTTGCCAAAATTCTGGCGCCGAACTGGCGCGTGGGCTACCTGGCCGCGCCCGCCGCGCTGGTGGAGCGCCTGCTCGACACCAAGCTGCTCTCCACCCTGACCACGCCCAGCCTGCTGGAGCGTGCGCTGGCCCACTGCATCGAGCAGGGCCAGCTGCGCCGGCACGCGCTGCGGGTCAGCGCCCGGCTGGATGGCGCGCGGGTGCGCAGCGTGAAGTTGGCCACCGCCGCGGGCTGCCGCTTCGTGGCCGAGCCTGCTGGCCTGTTTGGCTGGGTGGATACAGGGGTCGACACCGAGCTGCTGGCGCAGCGCTTGCTTGACGAGGGCTATCTGATCGCGCCCGGCGCGCTGTTCCACGCCGCGCGTGAACCCGGCACCCTGATGCGCATCAACTTCGCCACCACCCAGGATGCGGCCTTCTGGCGCGTGTTCAGCCGGCTGTTGGCGGCTTCGCAGTGAGCACCGCCGCCAGCGCCGCGTCGATCGAGCGCGCCTCGGCCATCAGCAGCGGCAGGGCGCGCCCGAACAGCCCCCAGTCGCGTGCCAGCGCAGCCAGCTCCAGGCCCTTGGCCAGCCGCGCACCGCGCTCGGCTGTCATGCTGCCCAGCGAACCCTTCAAGCCATGGGCGTGCACCACCGCGCTGTCGGCGTTTTGTTCGGTCAGCGCGCGCTGCAGCGCCTGCAGCCGTTCGCGGAGATCGGCTTGCATGGCCAGCGCCAGCTGACGCAGGGTGGCTTCGTCGCCGTCGAGCCGGCGGCGCAGTTTGTCGATGTCCAGCGCGTCGGCAGCCGCCGGGCTGCGCGGGGTGGCCGGGGCCTCGGGGGGTGCGGTCTGGGCGCTGGGGGCGGGCGAGTCCGCCTGGCCACGCAGTGCGGCCTCCATTGCGGCAATCAGCGCTTGCGGGCTCACCGGCTTGGGCGTGTAGCCGTCCATGCCCGCGGCCAGGCAGATCGTGCGGTCGTCCGACATGGCGTTGGCGGTGACCGCAACGATGGGCGTGCGAGGCAGACCGCGCTGCGCTTCCTGTTCCCTGATGCGCTGCGTGGCCTGCAGGCCGTTGGTGCCCGGCATCTGCACATCCATCAGCACCAGGTCCACACCGCCCAGCGCCCACTCGGCCACCGCCTGTTCGCCGTCGCGTGCGTTGCGCACAGCACAGCCCAGGCGCCGGAGCAACTGGTTCATCAGCAGCTCGTTGACCGGGTGGTCCTCGGCCACCAGCACGCGCAGGCCGGCAAACCGCTCACCGGCTGCCGCCAGCTCGTTGAGTTCCAGCGGCGCGCGCTGGGGCAGGGCCAGCGCCGCTTCGTGAAGCGGCAGCGATACCGTGAAACAGCTGCCCTGGCCGAGCGCGCTGTCCACCGTGAGCGTGCCACCCATGAGCCGTACCAGCCGCGCGCAGATCGCCAGCCCCAGGCCGCTGCCGCCGTAGCGCCGCGCGGTGGAGGCGTCGGCCTGGGTGAAGGCGTCAAACAGGGTGAGCTGCTGCCGGGCAGAAATGCCCACGCCGCTGTCCTTCACCCGCACCTGCCAGCGACGCACCCCATCGGGCGCCGGCGGCACCAGGCTGGCGGCCAGCTCGATCCGACCGCCGCGCGGGGTGAACTTGAGCGCATTGGACAGGAGATTGCTCAGCACCTGACGCAGGCGGCCCGCATCGCCCTCCAGGTGGGTTGGCAGGTTGGCTGCTAGGGTCAATGTCCAGTCGATCGACTTGCCGCGAGCCTGCTCGCCGTAGACCGCGCCCACTTCGGTGAGTGCGTCCAGTAGATGGAAACGCTCTTGTTCCAGCTGCATCTTCCCCGCCTCGATGCGCGAGAGATCGAGCACGTCGTTGAGCAAACCCAGCAGGGCGTGGGCCGAGCTGTCCATCAGGTCCAGCCAACTTTTTTGCTCGGTGCTGAGCGGCGAGTCCATCAGCAGCCGGGTCAGCCCCATGAGCGCATTCAAAGGCGTGCGCACCTCGTGGCTGATGTTGGCGAGAAATTCGCTTTTGGCCTGGCTGGCCTGCTCAGCCAGCTCACGGGCGCGTTCAATCTCGGCTTCCACCTGTTTGCGCTCGCCGATGTCCGCGTGGGTGCCCATCAGGCGCAGCGGTTTGCCCTGGGCATCGCGCTCGGCCACCATCGCATGGCTTTCCATCCAGACCCAGCCGGTGGCGCTGCGAATGCGGTACTGCGCCGCGGCTTTGAGTTGGCGCCCTTGCAGCAGGTTGGCGGCCATGGCCTGAAGCCTTGTGCGGTCGTCCGGGTGCAGGCGTTGCAGCAGATCGGCGGTTTTCCAGTAGCCGTCCATGGCCACATCACCGAGCATTTCACCCCAGCGCGCGGTTAGGAAAACGTTGGGCGCGGGCAGCTGCCAGTCCCACAGCGCCAGACCCGCGGCATCGACCGCCAGTTGCAGGCGGTCGCGGGTTTCGTCCAGTGCCTCCTCTGCCAGCAGCCGACTGTTGGACTCCCGGTGTACCGAACTGCGCAGACGATCGAGTTCGGCGTTCTGCCGGTCAAGTTCATGCAGCAGCTGTTGCGTGCGCGCCTTCTCCTTTTGCAGGTCCTGCAAGGCGCGTTGGAAATCCTGGGCGAGGCGGTCGGGCGATGCGGACATGAAGTGGGCAAGCCGGCGCGGGCCGGAGGTTGAACAAGGTGTCAGCGGCCGCCCAGAGCCTCCAGGCGTTCCAGGGATTGCAGCCACTCTCCCTCGATTTCGGCATGCCGGGCGCCAAGTTGAGCCGCCCGGGCCGGATCGCTGGCGTACAGGGCGCCGCCCGCGAGATCACGCTCCACCTGTGCTTGCTCGGCTTCCAGCGTGGCGATGTGTGCCGGCAGGGTTTCCAGCTCGCGTTGCTCCTTGTAGTTGAGCTTGCGCCGTGGCGCGGTCGATGCGTCTGCGGCCGGCGTGACCGTGCTGGCCGGCGCCGCGGCCTTGGGGCTGGCCGCAGGGGCCGCCGCGTCGCGCTCGCGTTGCAAGGTCTGCGCGCGCGCTGACTGCGTCATCCAGTCCTGCACGTCGCCCACGTACTCGCGCCACCGACCCTCGCCCTCGTGCACGATGGTGCTGGTGACCACGTTATCGAGGAAACGCCGGTCGTGGCTCACCAGGAAGACGGTGCCGTCGTACTGCTGCAGCAGGTCTTCCAGCAGCTCAAGCGTGTCGATGTCCAGGTCGTTGGTGGGCTCGTCAAGCACGAGCACGTTGGCCGGCCGCGCAAACAGGCGTGCCAGAAGCAGGCGGTTGCGCTCGCCGCCGGAGAGGGTGCGCACCGGCGCGTTGGCGCGGGCGGGCGAAAACAGGAAGTCAGCGAGATAGCTCTTGACGTGGGTGCGCTTGTTGCCGATCTCGATCCACTCGCTGCCGGGGCTGATGAAGTCTTCCAGCGTGGCGTCCAGGTCGATCTGATCGCGCATCTGGTCAAAATAGGCCACGCTTTGTTTGCTGCCGAGGCGCACCGTGCCGCCGTCTGGCGCCAGTTCGCCCAGGATAATTTTGAGCAAGGTGGTCTTGCCCGCGCCATTGGGCCCGATCAGGCCGATCTTGTCGCCGCGCAGGATGGTGGCGGTGAAGTCGCGGATCACGGTGCGCTGCCCGCCATCAGCCAACGGGAACGATTTGCTCACCTTCTCCAGCTCCGCCACGATCTTCCCGCTGGCACCGCCACTGGCCACCTCAAGCTTCACATTGCCCAGCGCGTCGCGGCGCTGGGCCCGCTGCGACCGCAGATTCTCCAGCCGTGTGATGCGACCCTGCGCGCGGGTCCGCCTCGCCTCCACACCCTTACGTATCCAGACTTCCTCCTGGGCCAGCAGCTTGTCGGCCCGCGCGTTGATCACCGATTCCTGGGCCAGCTGCTCCTCCTTCAGCACCTGATACCGCGCGAAATTGCCTGGGTAGCTCAGCAGTCGTCCGCGATCGAGCTCCACCATTCGGGTCGCTACGCGGTCAAGGAAAGCCCGGTCGTGGCTGATCGTCACCACGCTGCCCGGGTACTCCAGCAGCAGGTCCTCCAGCCAGGTGATGCTGTCCAGATCCAGATGGTTGGTGGGCTCGTCCAGCAGCAACACATCGGGCTTGCTCACCAGCGCCTGAGCCAACGCCACGCGCTTCTTGTTTCCGCCCGACAAAGCGCCCACCCGGTCATCGCCATTGAGGTGCAAGCGGTGCAGCGTTTCTTCTACCCGCTGTTCCCAGTTCCAGGCGTCGAGCGCCTCAATCCGGTTCTGCAGCGCGTCCAGATCCAGCCCTTCAGCGCCGCTCAGATACGCCTCCCGAGCCTCGCAAGCGTCCGCCAGGCCCACACTCGCCGCCTCGAACACGGTGGCTGCCAAATTGAGCACCGGTTCCTGCGGCACATAAGCGATGCGAAGGCCCGTCTGGGTCTGCAGCTGGCCATCGTCGGGCTTCTCCAGTCCAGCCAGAATCTTCAGCATGGAAGACTTGCCCGTGCCATTGCGACCAATCAGCCCCACGCGCTCCTGCGCCTCCAGCGAAAAGTCGGTGTGATCAAGAAGGGCAACATGGCCAAAGGCCAGTTGCGCGTTCTGCAAGGAGATGAGTGCCATTTGGGTTGTACTGATAAGGAAGCGTGGATTATCCCGGCGCAGCCCAGGGAGCGTTGTTGGGCATCAGTCGCGCTTGTCAGCAAAGGCCAGACTGTCCGACTGCAGAGGCGAGGAGTCACGCAACGAATCACGTCCAGCTCAAAGAGACAAAGCGCCACAAAGAGACAAAGCGCCAGAGACATGATGAGCCCGCTGCATGCCCAGGCGCCAAGCAAGCGTGGATCCTCTGCACCCTTGGCGCCGCCGTGTTGCGGCGTTGCCTGCAGCGCCGACAAAATTTCTTCGACGAATTTGACAGCCCTCAAAAATCTGATGTATACTGCAAGGCTTCGCTGCTCACTGACCTGCCTTCTGGCGGGGCAAGTAAAGCGGTGAAGGGCTCAGACGGAGATTGCAGGCGATGTTGCCCACCGGGGTGTGTTGTTTGCGGTCTTGCTGGTCCGGTCAAGGAAGCTCAGTAA
>JAIFNE010000080.1 GCA_020047875.1 Hydrogenophaga sp. | reverse complement strand
TGGCGGCCTTTGTTGCGTCAGACGTGCTCGGCAAATCGCTATCGAGCAGACGCAACAGATCAACCAAGGTACGTTGCCCCAGCGGTGCGCCAGGGCGGACCACGGACAAGCTGGCAAACACCGGTGGTGCGCAATGGGCCGCAGCGGCGCTGGCGAGCCCCAGGATGCGGATGGCTCGGAGGTTTTCTTCCATGGGTTCCTTTTTGCGTCACAGACGCATTGCGCGGAATGCACCGCCCACTTGTAAAAGTCCCGCGAAAGGGCGTCCGTGCGCTACCGAACATGAGCGGAGTCACGCAGGGCCCGGGAACGCCGACCCGCCGCTGTGTGCGTTGCCAGACAGTGAGTGATGGCGGTGCGCACCACACTGGCTCGTAAGGTGGGCTGAGCGCGAAGCGACAGGGCCGCTCACGAACATCACCCGGTTGGGTGCCGCCGAACGAACGAGGAGTGCGCACCCATGGCCCAATCCGAGAATTTTCTGATCGAGCAACTACCCGAGGCCGCGCGCATGCGCCTGCTCGATCGGTGCACACCGTTTGAACTGGTGTTGTCCACCGAACTCAGCGTGCGCGGGCAACCGCTGAGCCATGCTTACTTTCCGCGGTCGGGCTTCATCTCGTTGGTGATTGATGTCGACACCCACCCCGCGCTGGAGGTTGGCATGGCGGGGCGCGAAGCCATGCTCGGCTCCGAGCTGGTGCTGGGTCTGGCGAAGACCCCGTGGCGCGCGCTGGTGCAAGGCGCGGGCCAGAGCTGGCGCATAGAGGCCAAGGCCCTGCGCGCGGAATGCGCTGCCAGCCCCGCATTGCAACAGGTGATGCAGGCCAGCCTGCTGGTGCGGCTGCATCAGCAAACGTTGGCCGCTGCGTGCGAGCGCTTCCACATGCTCGGCCCGCGTCTGGCGCGCTGGCTGCTGATGAGTCAGGATCGTGCGCAGTCAGACAGCTTTCACGTCACCCAGGAATTTCTGGCGCTCATGCTGGGCGTGCGGCGTGTGGGCGTGACACAGGCCGCCAGCAGGTTTCAAGCCGGCGGACTGATCACCTACCACCGGGGTGAGCTCACCGTGCTGGACAGGCCTGCGCTGGAGGCCCAGGCCTGCAGCTGCTATGCCGCAGACCGCCAGCTGTACGCTGCGCTGGGCACGGGCGCACATCGCGTACCCGAGTCTTTGCTCAGCGTTTGAGCGTGCTGGCGTTCATACGATCCTGCGCCGGTCGCCGCCCTATGGAGGGAGAGCGGTTGTGTGCGCTAACGAACGGAAGTCAAAGCCTGAAGGGGATACGGTGATGGCACGGTCAATGAGCGGGTTCCATGCAGTGGGCGCATGGCAGGCCTCAGCATCAAAACCACCCCTTAGGACACCATGCAAGTTCTGTTGAAGACCGAAACCCGCATCGACGAAGGTCCGGCTCTGTTGGACCACCTGGAATCGGTGGTGGCAGAGGTTCTGGGGCACTACGGCGCCCGGATTTCCCTGGTTGAGGCGTATTTGGCAGACGCTCCTGGCGGCGCTTTGGCTGGACGCAATGGAGTGCATTGCACCCTCGCTGCGCACCCCGTTGGAAATCTGCCTGTGGTGATCAAAGACCAGGCTGCCACGACGTGGTTGGTCATTCACCGTGCCCTGCGCAAGCTGGTTCTTGCCCTGGCCAGTGCCCGCGAATTGCAGCGGGGGTGACGTGGACGCGAACCCTCTCCGTGGCATTGGGATCTGCGCGCTGCGGCGCCAGCGAACCGTTCGCCAGAACGCCCGGTGGCCATGACGCCTGCGTCCGTTCGCGCTGGCCATGCAGCTGGGTGGCACCCCGATAATCGGGCATGAGCTCACCCCCAAGCCCCACAACCGGCGCATGCCATTCAAGTGCGGTTCGCGCCGTGGGGTTGGGAGCGTCGGCCGGCGGACTGGCCGCGCTGGAGGAATTCCTGGCGCATGTGCCACCGGTGAGTGGTTTGGCGTATGTCGTGGTCCAGCACTTGGATCCCACCCACAAGGCCCTGCTCGCGGAGTTGTTGCAGCGCTCAACGGTCATGCCCGTTCTTGAAGCGGTCGACGCGATGCGGCTTGAATCCGACAAGGTTTACGTGATCCCGCCCAATAAGGAGCTGACCGTGGCGGGGGGGATGTTGCACCTCGCAGAACCCGTTCAGCCCCGGGGCATGCGATTGCCCATCGATCTGTTTTTTGCGGCGCTGGCGCGCGACCAGGGAGAGCGGTCGATTGGCGTGGTGCTGTCTGGTATGGGCTCAGACGGCACCTTGGGGTTGCAGGCCATCAAGTCGCAGGGCGGTCTGGCGCTGGCGCAGTTGCCTGAGTCGGCGCAGTTCGACTCCATGCCCAAGAGTGCCATCGCCGCGGGTTTCGTTGACGTCATCGCCCTGGCGGCCGAATTGCCCAGCCGCATTCTTCGCGTCGTTGATGAGAAGAGTGGCCCGCCTGCGTGGGCAGAGGAGGGTGTCGACGCTGGTGCGCAGTCGCTGGGCGCGATCTTGCGATTGCTGAAGGAGCGCAGCAAACACGATCTCTCCGACTACAAGCCCAGCACGCTGAGCCGACGCATTCAGCGCCGGTTGGGTGTTCACGGCTTGGCCACCCATGATGCGTACGAAAAGTTCGTGCGGGCGAACCCGCAGGAGCTGGACCTGCTGTTCAAGGAAATGCTCATTGGCGTGACCAGTTTCTTTCGCGATCCCTCGGTCTGGGAGGATGTGAAGAACCTTGTCATGCCCAAGCTGCTGGCGCGCTGTGCGCCGGGAACCCGTCTTCGGGCCTGGGTGGTCGGGTGCTCCACGGGCGAAGAGGCTTACTCCCTGGCCATGATCTTCAAGGAGGTGGTGACCGCGTTGCCTGAAGCGCAGAGCTGCTCACTGCAGGTTTTTGCCACCGACCTGAGTTCAGATGCGATCAGCGTGGCCCGCAAAGGGCACTACCCGGGGCGCATCGTTTCCGAGGTGGATGCGAACCGACTGGACAGATTTTTCACGCCCCAGGGCAGTGGCTTCCAGATCAACAGCGAGATACGGGAAATGGTGCTGTTCGCGCAGCACGATGTGATTCTCGACCCGCCGTTCACCAAGCTCGACCTGCTCTCGTGTCGAAATCTGATGATCTATTTCAATGCGGCCCTGCAGAGTCGCTTGCTGCCGCTCTACAGCTACAGTTTGCGCCCGGGTGGCGCGCTGCTGCTCGGGGGCTCTGAGACCATTGGAAAATCGTATGAGCTGTTCACGCCGATCGATCAAAAGTCCCGGCTCTATTGGCGTACTGAGAATCCCGTCACCGTGGGCTCGGTGTATTTTCCAACCAGCCCATCCCGGACAATGAACCGGCTTCCCAAGGAGTTCAAGTTGTCCTCTTCGACCGCGCTTCCTCCCAATCTGCAGACCCACGCCGAGCAGGTGCTGCTGCAAGAGTTCTCTCCGGCGGCTGTGCTGGTCAACGGCCAGGGCGACGTTGTGTTTATCAATGGCCGCGTGGGCAAATACCTGGAGCCAGCGTCCGGGAAAGCCAACTGGAACATCCATGTGATGGCTCGGCCCATCATCCGGGCACAGATTGCCGCCGCCCTGCGTCAAGCCATCCTGGACAAGGGCAGTGTGGAGGTGCGGGGTCTTCGGCTGAGCGAGGAGCCCTCGATGGCCTCACTGGATGTGACCGTCAAGTTCATGCACGAGCCCCAATCGGTGATGGGCTTGGTGATGATCGTTTTTCACGATGTGCCTGCGCCACCTCCCGTCAAGCGCAGGCGCAAGACCGCGCAGGAATTGGCTGACCCCCAGATGGCCGAGGAACTGCAGCGCTGCAAAGACGAGATCCATGCCCTGCGTCAAGAAATGGGCGCTTCCGCTGAAGAGCTGCAGACGGCCAACGAAGAGCTGCAGTCGACCAACGAGGAGCTTCAGTCGGCCAACGAAGAGTTGACCACCTCCAAGGAGGAGTCGCAGTCGATGAACGAGGAGCTGCAGACGCTGAACCAGGAACTGCAAACGAAACTGGACGACCTCGCCCTCGCGCAGAGCGACATGCAAAACCTGCTCAACAGCACCGACATCGCCACGCTGTTTCTCGACAGCGAATTGAATGTGCGCCGCTACACCCCGCAGATCACCCGCATCATCCAGCTGCGAGAGGGTGACATTGGCCGGCCCCTGACCGATCTGGCCAGCACGCTGAACTACCCCACGCTCAGCGAGGATGTCCAGCAAACGTTGAACACCCTGACCTTGTCTGAAAAAGAGATCACCACCACCGACGGCCTCTGGTTCCTGGTGCGAATCAAGCCGTACCGAACCCTGAGCAACGTGATCCAGGGTGTGGTCATCACACTGATCGACATCACCGCCGCGAAGAAGCTTGAGGCCCGCCTGCGCAAGGAATAGCGTGCGGCTCGCCCCAGGCGGTCGTTCATTTTTGAAAGTTTTTATGTCAAACCCAGCAGACAACTCTTCCTATTTGTTGGACCTGCGCGAGAAGGCGACGGCACACCTCTCAGACGGTGTTCGAAGGGATCTTGCGCGCGCCAGTACGTCGGAGGCGATGGCGGCGTTGTTCAAGCTCGCGTCTTCGAGGTCCACGGCTGCTGACGCCCTGGCACTGCTGCATGAACTTCAGGTCCATCAGGTCGAAGTGGACATGCAACACGATGAACTGCGCCGTTCCCGTACCGAGCTCGAGAGCGACCTGATGCGCCGAACGACGCTGGTGGAGGGTGCGCCGGCTGCGCTTGTGGTGGTCGACGAGGCCACCATGGTGTTCGAAATCAACCCCGAAGGCGTTCGCCTGCTGGGTGTTGATGCCAGTGAAGTGCTCGGCCGACCGCTCGCAAGCCGCCTCTCGGCGCCCGGCGGCGAGCAACTGCACAAGATGCTTGCGCTGGCACGCACCGGGGCTGCGCCCGAGACCTTCGAACTGCAGTTGGCGCAACCAGCAGGCAACGGTCGAAAGCTCCTGTGCAGCGCTGGCCAAGAGCGGTCCTCGGGGCGGTTCATGCTGGTACTTTTGGCGCCTCCTGTTCCCAACTGAACGTCCCTCCAGGTGCTCGAGGGCCCGCCAGACCAATGGCAGGGCGCGGCGACTTTGCACCCTGGACTGGCCCATGAGGCCCATCCATCCTTTCCACAAGGGTGCTACATTGATTTTTGTAGCACCAGCTGTAGCGCCCGCTGCAGCATCCGCACGAAATAGCGCAAATAGTGAGCAAAACAGCGTGAATCAGACCGAGCCGAATCCACCGGTTTTCATAGGAGAAACCGCTCCAACAAGCCCCTGGCGCCTCTCTATTGCGCCGATGATGGATTGGACTGACAGGCATTGCCGATACCTGCACCGGCTGCTGAGCCAGCGCACCCTGCTTTACACCGAGATGGTGACCACCGGCGCGCTGATGCACGGCAGTGTTCAGCGGCATCTGCGCTTCAATGCCGAGGAGCATCCGGTGGCCCTGCAGCTTGGCGGCAGCGACCCCGGCGAGCTGGCGCAGGCCGCTCGCCTGGGCGAGCAGTGGGGTTACGACGAGATCAACCTGAACTGTGGCTGCCCCAGCGACCGGGTGCAGCGCGGCGCGTTTGGCGCCTGCCTGATGGCCGAGCCGCAGACGGTGGCCGATGGCGTAAAGGCGATGTGTGACGCGGTGTCGATCCCGGTCACGGTGAAGCACCGCATTGGCATCGACAAGACCGAGAGCTACGAATTCGTGCGCGATTTCGTGGGCACCGTGGCCGAGGCCGGCTGCGGCGTGTTCATCGTCCATGCGCGCAACGCCTGGCTGCAGGGGCTGAGCCCCAAGGAAAACCGCGAGGTGCCGCCGCTGCGCTACGAGCTGGTGCATCGGCTCAAGCGCGACTTCCCGCAGCTCACCATTGCGGTCAACGGTGGCATCACCACCGACGAGCAGATCGCCGAGCACCTGCAGCAGGTGGACGGCGTGATGGTCGGGCGCGAGGCCTACCACCATCCCTGGCTGCTCACCGGCTGGGATGCCCGCTTTTTCGGTGCCGCCCCGCGCGAGCTGGACCGTGGCGAGGTGGAGGCCAAGATGGTCGACTACATGGAGCGTGCCCACGCCGAAGACGGTTGCCCCTGGTATCCGATCGCGCGCCACATGCTTGGGCTGCGCCACGGCCTGCGCGGTGCGCGGCGCTGGCGCCAGATCTGGAGCGACCACCGGCTCAAGCCCCTGCCGCCGCGCGAGGTCTGGGCCATGGCGCAAGCGCACGCGGTCGACGAACCCGAACTGGCGGCAGCGTGAGCGTGCCCGCCTTGCCGCTGGCCGTGCCAGCCGAGCTGATTTTTCTTGAGACGCCGGCCGGCAGGATCGCCTGCTACCACGCCGAGCCCGAGCCCGAGCACGCTGCGGGCGATCTGCCGCTGCTGCTGGTGCACAGCGTGAACGCCGCGCCCTCGGTGGCCGAGGTGGCGCCGCTGTTTGCCCACTACCGCAAGATCCGCCATGTGCTGGCGCTCGACCTGCCTGGCTAGGGCCATTCAGACCGCAGCGACCGGCCCTGCGCATACACTGGTTTTCGGTGAGGGCCAAGTAGGAACATCCCATGTCCTAAGGAGGTTTTTGACATGAGCGCGTTGTCCCGTCTGCACAGGCTCGTGAGCCGATGGTTGTGCCTGGGTTGGCTTGCACTCTGGGTGCCGTCGGCCTGGGCGCAGACCAACCAGGTTCACGATATTCCCACCCGCGACGGCGTGACTCAGCGGGTGTTGTGGGTGCAGGCGCCAGCGGCCAAGGGGGTCATGGTGGTGATGCCTGGCGGGCATGGCGGAATGCAGATCACCGACCGGGGCGGCATTCCCTGGGGCGAGACCATCTTCTTCGTGCGCAACCGCGAGGCGCTCGCCCGCCAGGGCGTGCACGTGATCGTCGTGGATGCCCCTTCTGACAAGCTGAAGCCGCCGTACCTTGACGGTCACCGCCAGCGGCCCGACCATGTGACCGACCTGCGGGCCGTCATCCGCTGGGCGCGCGAACAGACCCGGCTGCCCGTCTGGCTGGTGGGCTTCAGCCGTGGCACGCATTCAGCCGCCTACTACGCGCTGCAGACCGGCCAAAGCGACGACGCTCCCGACGCCGTGGTGCTGGCCGCGTCCATCCTGTCGGACAAGCCGCCCACGCGCACCGTGCCAGACAAGCCCCTGGAGCGCATCAGGGTGCCCGTACTCTGGGTGCACCACGAGCAGGACAACTGCCAGTACTGCCCCTTCCCCATGCTCAAGCTGGCCATGGACAAGGCTGTCAACGCCCCGGTTCAGGGCCTGCTGTCTTACAGCGGCGGCACCGACCACCCAGACACCTGCGGGCCGCTGGGCTTTCACGGCTTCCGACAGCTGGAGGACAAGGTAGAAAAGGACACCATCGCCTGGCTACTGGCCAACGCACCCAGGCGGCAGAAGGGGGCGTGAGGCGTTGCGAGTCACATCCACCATTGGCGGACGCTTTGCCAATCCCATGCTCCACCAGAAAGTCCGCGTCGCTGTTCGCGGGGTCAAAGTCGTCTGCCCGCGCAGCCGAGCCAAACACCTCCAGCCGGCTGATGCGGTAGCGCAGGCAGATGGCGGCGATGGAGGCGCGATGTTGAGCGATGGCGGGGTGCATGCGCAGCAGGGTACCGATGGACCCACTTTGCGGGGTGCTTTGCGGAGGTGGCTGCAGATTTCGACATCATGCGACCCTGCAGTGGGCATCGCCAGCCCGATGCGGTTCGAAGAGAGCCGGCTGGCCAATCAACGCCGGCTGGCTGGCGCAAGCTCATAGGGGATGCGGGGTCCTGGGGCGAGGTCACTCACACCCGCCACGCAGTGGCGCATCGCGATTTTGCGGATTTGCGAGCGGTGCAGGTGGAGAGCTTGGGAGGGGCGCATGGGGTCAGTGTAGGGGTGCCTGTTGGCAGGCAAATGGTCGAACCTCAGGCAAAAGCGGGCATCATGTGTGCCAGGGAAACAACAAGACACAAGCCAGATGGCCACACTGATACCTGCCCTCGGCAGCTGCGTTTCGCGCATGACGCCGGGCGAACGCCGCACCGCGGAGCGGCTTGAAGACAAGCTCGACGACGACTACCTGCTCTGGTACGACGTGGCCGTGGGCCCCAAGCACCAGCACCCGGACTTTGTCGTCATGCATCCGCGCCGGGGCATTCTGATCCTGGAGGTCAAGGACTTCCGGCTCTCCACCCTGATTCAGGCCAACAAACAGACCTGGGACATCCACGGCGACAACGGCCCCAAGACCATTGCCAGCCCGCTGGAGCAGGCGCGGCAATATGCCCATCAGGTGGTCAAAGCCATGGAGCGCGATCCGCAACTCGTACAAAGCGAAGGCCCCTACCAAGGCAAGCTGGCCTTTCCGTGGAGCTACGGCGTGGTGCTGCCCAACATCCCCCGGGCCCAGTTCGAGAAGGCCGAACTTGGCCAAGCCATCGAGCCGCACCGCGTCATTTGCCAGGACGAGATGGGCGAGCACGTGGAGCCCGAGGCGCTGCAAAGCCGCATGTGGGAAATGTTCCCCTACATGCGCGGGGGAATGATGTCGCTGCCACAGATGGACCGCGTGCGCTGGATCATGTTCCCCGAGGTGCGGGTTCCGGTGACCGACCAGCTCTTTGATGATTCGGACGAAGCCGCCGAGCTGCCCAGCATCATGCGGGTGATGGACATCCAGCAGGAGCAGCTGGCGCGCAGCCTGGGTGAGGGGCACCGCGTGATCCACGGGGTGGCCGGCTCGGGCAAGACCATGCTGCTGGCCTACCGCGCCGAGCACCTGGCCAAGGCCCACACCGCCGCCAGCAAACCCATCCTCATGCTTTGCTACAACGAGCCGCTGGCCAAGCAGCTCGCTCGCGTGATGGCCGCCAAAGGCATTGCCGACCGCGTGCACGCGGTGCACTTTCACAAATGGTGCCGCGACCAGCTCGTTGCCTTTGGTCAGACCCTGCCCGCCAACAACCAGTCGGTATCAGACAAGATGGCCGACATGGTCCAGCGCGTCATCAGCGGCGTGGACCGCCGCCAGATCCCCAGCGGGCAATACCAGGCCGTGCTGATTGACGAAGGCCACGACTTCGCGCCCGAGTGGCTCAAGCTCATCACCCAGATGGTGGACCCCGCCACCAACAGCCTGCTCGTGCTGTACGACGACGCGCAGAGCATCTACGAGCGCAGCCGCAGCAAGCAGTTCAGCTTCAAGAGCGTGGGCATCCAGGCGCAGGGGCGCACCACCATCCTCAAGATCAACTACCGCAACACGCGGCAAATTTTGCAGACCGCCAGCCTCGTGGCCGCCGATCTGCTGACCGCCGAAGACAAAGACGAAGACGGCATTCCCATGCTCAAGCCCGTGAGCTGCGGGCGCGACGGCGAAGCGCCGCTCATCATCCGCCTGCCCAGCTTGCGGGCCGAAGCCACGCGCGTGGCCGAGCTGCTGGGTGCCGCCCACCAGGAAGGACACGCCTGGGGCGACATGGCCATCATCTGCCGGCACTACAGCGAGATGGACGAATGCGCCGGCGTGTTGCGCCAGCGCGGCCTGCCGCACCAGGTGCGCAAAGGCGCGGGCAGCTTCAACCCGGCGGCCGACGCCATCAAGGTGCTGACCATGCACGCCAGCAAAGGGCTGGAGTTCCCAGTGGTGGCGCTGGTGGGCGCGGGCCACATGCCCGCCCCGGGCGAAGACGAGCGTGAGGAGGCCAAACTGTTTTACGTGGGGGCTACGCGGGCGACGCAGCGCTTGGTGATTGGGGCGAGTGGGAGCGGCAAGTTCGCTGCGCGCCTGTAGGCCAAAGGCGATATCTGTCCTTGATGCCCTTGACCCTGATGCAGTGCGCTACTCGTAGTGCGACCACATGCGCAGCACCTTCACCGTGTGTTCCGCTTCCAGCACCTGATACACCAGCCGGTGCTGGATGTTGATGCGGCGGGAATACGCTCCCGCCAGATCGCCCACCAGCTTCTCGTAGGGCGGCGGGTTTTGAAACGGGTTTTCTCGGATCACGGCCAGCAGCTCCTGCGCCTTTGCCTTCAGGCCACCAGCGGCGAGTTTTTGCGCATCTTTCTGCGCGTGCCTGGCAAATACAACGGCCCAGCTCACCAGCCCGGCTCCGTGCTGCAGCCGTCCACTGGCTCGGCCATGCCTGCCTTGATCGACTCGCGCATGCCCGGCACCGAGAGCAGGTGCAGTGTTTCCTGAATGGCCTGCCAGTCTTCGGCAGAGACCAGCACCGCGTCGTGGCGTTTGCCCACGATGGTCACAGGCTGATGCGACTCTGCCGTCTGGTCCATCAGGCGGTAGAGGTTGGCGCGGGCTTCGCTGGCGGTGAGGGTGGTGGCGGTCATGAGGTTCTCCGAGGTCTGGAAGAGCGTACGTTTTTAAGTACGAGAAGTCAAAGGGGATTCAACGCACCGCGAGGCCATTTTTGGGCACCCGGCAACCCCCCACCTGGTTGCCGGGCTGGTGAAATGCAAAGTAATTGGAATCTGACCCCGATTAGCACCGACGCCTTGGCCGCCGAGATCATGGCCGACGACCAGGTGG
>JAIFNE010000053.1 GCA_020047875.1 Hydrogenophaga sp. | reverse complement strand
ACAGCATGGGCGGTCTGGCCGCGCGCGCCTGGCTGGTGCAGGCGCATCGGGCGGGGCGGCTTGTGCATTCGGTGATCACCATGGGAACACCACACCACGGCACCTGGCTCGGCCGCTTCGGCCTGGGTGCCAACAGCCAGCAGATGCAGCCAAGCCACGACTGGCTGGCCACCCTGGCCGCGGATGAAGCCAACGCCACGGCGGCGCCCTTTGAGCGATTCATCTGCTGGTATTCCAATGCGGACAACATCGTATTTCCGGCGTCCACCGCCATGTGGCCCATGTGGCCCTGGCATTTCACCCCAGGGTGATGGCGGAGTCGCTCGCGATCCTGGCGTCTGCCGCCAGCTCGCCCGCGGACCGCACCGCCTCGTAAATCGGGCTGAAATCGGGCGCGGTGAGATCGAACAGCTGCTCAAAGCTGTCGATGACAAAGTAGGTCGACTGGTAGTCGTCAATCCGGTAGCGGGTGCGCATGCAGCGTTGCAGGTCGAGCCCAATGCGCTGCGGCAAGGGGCTGTGGACGCTGTGGCGCAGCTCCCCCGCCGAGCTGATGATGCCGGCACCGTAGGCGCGCAGGCCATCGGGCTGCCGGATCAGGCCGAACTCGATCGTGTACCAGTAGAGCCGGGAGAGCAGCTCGCCCGCGCCCAGATCGTGCGCGGACGTAGTCGGCAAACACCGGGTTGAACAGCAGCGGCACATGGCCAAACAGATCGTGAAACACATCGGGTTCAACGATGTAGTCAAACTCCTCGGGCCTTCGAATCCAGTCGGTGACCGGAAAGCGGCGGTTGGCCAGCAGCTCGAAGAACGGCCGCTCGGGAATCAGGCCGGGCACCGCCACAAGCTCCCAGCCGGTGGCCGGCTTCAGGCGTTCGTTGATTTCTTCAAACCGCGGAATGCGGTCCCGAACCCCAAGTGAGGGCAGCGCCTCGATGAACGCATCGCAGGCCAGCCCGGGCAGCAGCGCCGACTGCCGCTCGACCAGCCGGCGGTAGGTGTCGTGATCCGCGGCGGTGTAGGCCGACCAGTTCTGCGCGCAGGTGTAGTCGTCGCGCGCTCGGGCGTAGTCGCCGCGCGGCGGGCGCTCGCTGGCGCCGTAAACAACCGGTTCAACAGCCATGAATGCTCCCAACAACCATCAATCGAGACGCTGCACAAGATCTCAGAAAGCGGTGCAGGGCGCCGTTTCTAGAAGGTCAGCCCTCCAGGGCGCCGCGGCGGATCTGGTCCAGCTCCATCGTTTCAAACAAGGCTTTGAAGTTGCCTTCGCCAAAGCCGTCGTTGCCCTTGCGCTGAATGAATTCAAAGAAGATCGGGCCGAGCTGGTTTTCGCTGAAGATCTGCAGCAGCAACTCGCCGGGCTTGCCGTCAACCAGGATGTTGCGCGATTTCAGTGCCTCCACGCTCTCGCCGTGGCCTGGAATACGCTTGTCGAGCAGCTCGTAATACGTGTCGCTGGTGTTGAGCAGCTTCACGCCGGCGAGCTCCAGCGCGTCCACCGTGTCGTACAGGTTGGTCGAGCCCATGGCGATGTGCTGTATGCCTTCGCCCTGGTAGCGATCCAGATACTCCTGGATTTGCCCCGCCTTCTCATTGCCCTCTTCGTTGATCGGAATGCGGATCTTGCCGCAGGGGCTGGTCATGGCCTTGCTCTTCACGCCGGTGGCCTGGCCCTCAATGTCGAAATAGCGCACCTCGCGGAAGTTGAACAGGCGCTCGTAAAAGCCAGCCCACTCGTCCATGCGGCCGCGGTGCACGTTGTGGGTGAGGTGGTCGATGTAGGTCAGGCCGTGGCCCACCGGGTTGAGTGTGGCGCCGGGCAGGGGCTCGAAGTCGACGTCGAAGAAGCCGATGTTGCCGATATCGCCCGTCTGCGCGCCGTGTTTGCCGCGCCACCGGTCGATGAGGTAGATGATCGAGTCACCAATGCCCTTGATGGCCGGTATGTTGAGCTCGCCCGGGCCGGCCGGCTGCGCGTAACCCCAGGCGCCCAGCGAGAGGGCGCGCTCGTAGGCCGCTTTCGCGTCTTCCACCCGCAAGGCAATCGCGCACACGCTCGGGCCGTGCAGCCGGGCGAAGCGCTGGGCGAAACTGTCTGGCTCGGCGTTGATGATGAAGTTGATCTCGCCCTGGCGGTACAGCGTCACGTTTTTGTGGCGGTGCCTGGCAATTGCCTGAAAGCCCATGCGCTCGAACAGCGCGCCCATGGCCACCGGCTCGGGCGCCGCGTATTCAATGAACTCGAAACCATCGGTGCCCATGGGGTTGGGCCATGCGGCCTGGGGCGTGTTGGGGGTGGTGGCGGGCATGCAGGTCTCCGGTGATGACGCTGAAGAATGGGCCAGCAGACTGTAGAGGCGCAGCAGGGCACGATTGCGGCGTTCGCGAGCCTGAATGAGCCAGAATTCGCACGAATCCTGCAGAATCGGTGGCATGACAACACTTGACAAGCTCGACCGCCAGATTTTGCGGAGTCTGCAGGCGGACGGCCGAGCCACCTACGAGCAGATTGCCGACACCGTGGCGCTCTCGCCGAGCGCCGTGTTGCGCCGGGTGCGGCGGCTGGAAGAGGCAGGCGTGATCGACCGGTATGTGGCGCTGGTGCGCCCCGAGGCGGTGGGGCTTGGTCTGACCGCTTACGTGAACGTGCGGCTTGAAAAGCACAGCGATCATGGCAAGCGTCACCCGATGGATGCCTTTCGGGCCAGCGTGCAAGGCTGGGACGAGGTGGTGGAATGCGCGGCGCTCACCGGCGAGATGGACTTCCAACTGCGCCTGATGGTGGCCGACATGGCCGCCTATTCCCGCTTCATGCTCGATACCCTGCTCAAACACCCCAGCGTTCAGGACTGCCGAACCAGTTTCGTGATGGAGCGGGTGAAAGGCACCACAGCGCTGCCTGTGTGAGTGAATGCACACGTTTTCGATGGTTTCGCGGGTTTCGCGGGTTTCCCGCTGATCGGGCCGCAAGCGTTGCTAGGCAGATTCCTCCTGCTTAAATCAGGGAAAACCCTTACATTGGGTCCCATGATCCAAGACTCACCCCCGCCATACGCCTTGCCTGACAGCCACCAAGCAGCGGTTCGGATGCCATTGGCTTCGCCGCACGATGGGTCACCGGCCGAAACGCCCTCCGGTGTGGTCCCAATCCGTTCCATTGGCCCTGGACACCGCGAGTCCATCGCCGGCCACCTTCAGGGGCTGGAGTCGCACGATCGGTACCTGCGCTTCGGCTACGCCGCCAGCGACGAGCAGATCAACTTCGAGCGCGACGAGCTGTTTGGCATCTTCAACCGCAAGCTGGAGCTGATCGCCATGGCGCATCTGGCGTTTTCGGTCGATCCGCAATGCCAGAGTTGCGCCGAATTCGGCGTGTCGGTGGTCAAGGCGGCGCGGGGCAGGCGCTATGGCAGTGCGTTGTTTGAACGCGCGGTGACGCACGCGCGTAACGAGGGCGTGGCGATGCTGTTTGTCCACGCGCTGACCGAAAACACCGCCATGCTCCGAATCGCGCGCCGTGCTGGCGCTGTGATCGAGCGCGACGGCTCCGGGTGCCGCCAGCCGATTTCGACTCGCGGGTGACCGCGATGGTGAACGAGCAGGTCGCCCTCACCGACTACCACCTGAAAGCGCAGGCCAAGCAGTTCTGGTCGGCGTTGCGCCGCCTGCAGGCGCTTCGTCAGGACGTGCAGCAGCTGCTGGGCTGATGCCGCAGGCGGGCCCCGAGCCCACGCGCAGGCTGGTGGATCGGGCCTTGTCTGGCGGCGCACATGGCGTGTGCCTTTGGCGGCGCGGCACTCCATGCGGTATCCTTCGCACCCTCAGCAACCACCCCATCCCCCCGTGGCCGACAACCCTCCCAGTCCTGGGCCGCAGCGCAGCCTGCGGCAAGAAGACAAGCGTGGATTCCTGCAAAAGCTCGCAGAATTCATTCATCCCGGACCCGATTCCAAAGACGAGCTGATCGAAACCCTGGCTGACGCCGAGGACAACGACATCATCAACGCCGAGTCGCGCATCATGCTCGAGGGCGTGGCGACGTGATGGTGGCAGCCCCCCGGGTCGATGCGCTCAACATCGAAGCGCCGTTCGACGAGCTGCTGAACCTCGTCATTCACACCGCGCACTCCCGCTTCCCGGTGTACGAGGGCGATACCGAAAACATCATTGGCATTTTGCTCGCCAAAGACCTGCTCAAGCTGCAGCGCGCGCCCGAGCTCAACCTGCGCGCCCTGCTGCGCCCAGCCACGTTCGTTCCCGAAAGCAAAGGGCTGAATGATCTGCTGCGAGAGTTCCGTGGCAACCGCAACCACCTGGCGATGGTGATCGACGAGTTTGGCCGCGTGGCGGGCCTGATCACCATCGAAGACGTGCTGGAAGAAATCGTGGGTGAAATCGAAGACGAGTTCGATGTGGCTGCCGACGACGGCGACATCTTCGCCCTGGCCGACAGCACCTGGCGTGTCGGTGGTGACACACCGATCGAGCGTATCAACGAGTCCTTCGGCCTGCGCCTCGATGTCGACAATTTCGACACCATTGGTGGCCTGATTTCGCACACCATGGGCCACGTGCCCAAGCGGGGTGAAACGCACGAGCTTGAGGGCCTGCGCTTCATCGTGTTGCACAGCAAGGGCGGCGCCGTCAAATGGTTCAAGGTCATGCCCACACCCTCTGGCGCCTGACCGCCTGTTAGCGCTGGCCGGACCACGCCACATCCCGCCATGCGCAGCCTGTTCGGCAACCTCCACACCCCGTCCACCTTTTCGCCGATGAGCCGCCAGCCGCCGCGTCGCGGCAGCGCGCTGGCCGGGTTGCTGTGGTTTCTGGTCTGCCTCGGGGGTGGTCTGCTTCAGGCGGCTTCGCTGGCCTGGCCGCTGGCCTGGTCGCCGCCGGGTTTGGCGCCCGGCCAGCCCAGCGGCGTGTTGCAGTTGCTCTCGCTGGCGCTGCTGGTGTTGGCGCTGCAACACTCGTCGCGGCTGGGCATGGCACTGTGGCGTGGCTGGGTCTTTGCCACCGCCTGGTTGGCCGGCACGTTTTGGTGGCTGTTCATTTCCCTGCACATCTATGGCGGCCTGGTGTCGTGGCTCGCGGTGCTCGCGGTGTTCGCGCTGGCCGGTGCACTGGCGCTTTACTACGCGGCAGCCACCGGTGTGCTGGCGCTGCTGGCGCCCCGCTCGCGGGTGGGTCAGGCGCTGCTGTTTGCCGCCACCTGGACGCTGGCCGAACTGATGCGCGGGCAGTGGTTCACCGGCTTCCCCTGGGGCGCTGGCGGCTACGCCCAGGTGGATCTGCTGGCGCCTTGGGCGCCCTGGGTGGGTGTGTACGGCATGGGGGCGATCGCCGCGCTGCTGGCCTATGCGATCGCCTCGGCCATCACCGCCACCGTGCGCAGCCTGCAGGAATGGCTGACCCGTCCGGTGCGCCTGCAGCGCGCGCCGCCAAGTCCCTACGGTCGCGCAGCGCGCGCGGCGGGCGGCCAGAGCGCGCCCTGGCGCCAGCCGCTGGCGGTGCTGGTGTCAGTGCTGGTGCTGCTGGCGCTGCTGTTCCCCGGGCGCTGGCTGCCTGATGGTCAGCGCGACACCTCAGACGCGGGTTCGCTGCGGGTCTGGCTGCTGCAGGGCAACATCGCGCAAGACGAGAAATTTGTCGAGGGTACTGGCATGGCGCAGGCGCTTGCCTGGTATCCGGCGCAAATCGCAGCGGCCGTCACGGCGGCGGTCGCCGGGGCGGGGCAGGCGCCGCAGCTGGTGGTCGCGCCCGAAACCGCGCTGCCGCTGCTGCCGGCCCAATTTGCCCCCGATTTCTGGCCATCGTTGCTCAGTGCGCTGGCGCAACCCGGCGTGCGCGAGCCGGTGGCAGCCTTGCTGGGCATACCGCTGGGCAGCCACACGGCGGGTTACACCAACTCCGCCTGGGGCATGGACGCGCCTGCCGCCCGCGCGCTGACTCAGGCCTCCGTGCGTGAACTGCCCGCCGATGCCTTCTACCGCTACGACAAGCACCACCTGGTGCCCTTCGGCGAGTTCATTCCGCCGCTGTTTCGCTGGTTCATCAACCTGATGAACATCCCGCTGGGCGACTTCAGCCGCGGCGCCTTGCCGCAGGCGGCCTGGGCCGTTGCCGGGCAGCGGGTGGCGCCGAACATTTGTTACGAGGATTTGTTTGGCGAGGAGCTGGCGGCCTCGTTTCGCGCGCCCGCTCTGGCGCCCACCGTGCTGGTCAATCTGAGCAACATCGCCTGGTTTGGTGACAGCATCGCCATCGATCAGCATCTGCAGATCTCGCGTCTGCGCACGCTGGAGCTGGGCCGTCCGATGCTGCGCGCCACCAACACCGGCGCCAC
>JAIFNE010000073.1 GCA_020047875.1 Hydrogenophaga sp. | reverse complement strand
TGCAAAGCGCGGGCGTCGTGATGCAGAAGGCGCCCAAGCGCTTCATCCGGGTGGTCAAGCCGGTGGAGGTGCGCGAGGGGCAGGGCGCCAGCCTGAAGTGGGCGCGGCTGGATCCGTACCACGGCTACAAGCTGGCGTTCGAAATCGAGTTCGATCATCCGGCGGTGAATGCCACTGGCCAGCGGGTCGAGTTCGACTTCGGCAGCGGAACCTACGCGCGCGAGATCGCGCGAGCGCGCACCTTCGGTTTCACCAAAGATGTGGAAATGATGCGTTCCCACGGCCTGGCATTGGGCGGAGGCCTGGACAACGCCATCGTGATGGACGATGTGAAGGTGCTCAACGCCGATGGCCTGCGCTATCAGGACGAGTTCGTCAAACACAAAATTCTCGACGCCATGGGCGATCTCTACATCGTCGGTAAACCGCTGCTGGCCGCGTACAGCGCGTTTCGCAGCGGCCACGCGATGAACAACCTGCTGCTTCGTGCGCTGCTCGCGCAACCCGACGCCTATGAAATCGTGAGCTTCGAACACGACAAGCAGGCACCACAAGGCTTTGCGCAGCTCGCGCCGGCGTGGTGAAACGCTGAAGAACCCCTGGCCATGCTGCTGTTCCGCTTCGCGATCTTCTTTCTGTTGCTGGCCGCTGGCGTGTGCTTCGCGCTCTACATCGGCACCGGGCAGGCGCGTTACAAGCGCTGGGGCTTGGTCGCGCTGAAATGGACGGTGATCGCCGCGCTCGGTTTCTTCGGGGTGCTGATCCTGGAGCGCTTGCTGTAGCTGCGTCGAGTTGGTGTGTCGCCGTCGTGATGTCTGCATCGGGAACATCGTGGAACCGGCTTTGCCGGGCCACAGATGTTGTCCCATGGGGGTGACGCCGAAGGCGGCGCGGGGAGTCAATAATTTCGACCGCCCTTGTAGGCTGCGTGGGTGCGGGCCTGCAGCGCCGACACCTTGTTGATCGCGGCCACGGTGCGGCTCACCTGGGCGTGGGTGATGCACAGCCCCAGGGCATCGGCGGCGTCTTTGCCGGGCAGGCCGGGCAGCTTGAGCAGGCGTCGCACCATCTCTTGCACCTGCGCCTTGTCGGCGCGGCCATGGCCGACCACCGCTTTCTTGAGCTGCAGCGCGGTGTACTCGGCCACCGTCAGGTCGTTGGACACCAGCGCGGTCAGACAGGCGCCGCGCGCTTGGCCCAGCAACAGCGTGGCCTGCGGGTTGACGTTGACAAACACGATCTCGCAGGCCGCCACCGCCGGCTGGTAGCGCGCCACCACCTCGTTGATGCCGTCAAACAGAATGCGCAACCGCGCGGGCAGCAGCGCGCCATCTTTCGGGCTGGTCCGAATGGTGCCGCTGGCCACGTAGTGCAACTCGGGGCCCTCGGTGTCCACGACGCCAAAGCCGGTGCACTGCAGGCCAGGGTCGATACCCAGAATTCTCATCGGTCGAAGGTCCAGCGCACCGAGTGGAAGAACACCGGCGCGGCAAAACAGAGCGCGTCGACCCGGTCGAGCATGCCGCTGGCGCCGGTGACCGAGCGGCCGGCAGACCCCCAGTGGGTCACGCCCCGGTCTCGCTTGATGGCTTTCATCACAAGGTGGCCGAGCATGCCGGCCACACAGGCCACCAGCGCCATGGCCACCGCAATCGGTACGCTGAACGGCGTGAGGGCCGAGAGAACGGTGCCCACCAGCCCGCCCGCCAGCAGACCAGCGCTCCAGCTTCGCCAGTGAAATCCCGGCTCGGGCTGGGCAAGACCGCGCGCGCTCAGGTGCTGCACCAGCATGCAGGTCTGGACCACCAGCACCAGGAAGAACACCAGAAAGGCCGTCTTGCCGCTGAAACCGGGGAAGTCCAGCATCAGCAGGGCAGGCACATGACTCATGCCATACACGCAAACCATGATCCCCCACTGCAGCTTGGCGTTTCGCTCCAGAAAACGCTCGGTGTCGCCAGCCAGGGCGCTGACTGCGGCGACGGCGAGAAACACGTAGACCGGCACAAAGACAGTGAACAGGTCGAATTGACGCGTCCAGACCAGGGTGTACTGAAGTGGCAGCACGACAAAAAACGCCAGCACCAGGCTGCGGTGGTCGCCGCGGCGCGTGGGCGACAGGCTGATGAACTCGCGCAGGATCAGGAACGACACAAAACCAAACAGGGCGGTGGCCACACCGTCGCCCGCGGCCCAGCCCACCCAGAACACCAGCGCCATCAGCCAGGCGGTGCGCAGCAAGGTCTGCAGGTCGTCCAGCCGCTGCGCTCGCGCGCTCGGTTCGGTGGCGCTGCCTCGGCTTTCCTGGAGCGAAGCCAGGATGCCGGCCACCGTGGCCAGGGCCAGCAGGCCGAACACCAGCACGAACAGCAGGCCGACCTGTTGTTCCGGGGTGAGGTTGTTCAGGAAGGAAGCCAGCCATCACGGCGGCGCGTGCCCGCGTCAGAAAATCGGCGCGCGACTCGCCGGCGGCCAGTTGCAGGGGCGCGCCAAAGGTCACCGAACACAACACTGGCACCGGCACCACCTCGCCCTTGGGCATGACGCGCTGCACGTTGTGGATCCAGGCCGGTACCAGCACCACGGTCGGGAACCGCTGCGCCAGGTTGTACAGGCCCGACTTGAAGGGCTGCGGATCTTCGGTGAAGCCGCGCGTGCCTTCAGGGAACATGATCAGGGAGTCGCCACTCTCCAGCGCGTCCATCAGGGGTTGCAGGGGATCTTCATCCCCCTTGCGCTCGCGCTCCACATACACCGCGTTAAACACCTCGGTGGTGATCCAGCGCTTGAACGGTGAGGCGGTCCAATAGTCCCGCGCGGCGATCGGGCGCGTGATGCTGCGCAGCTCTTGCGGCAGTGCCGCCCACATCAGTACCAGGTCGGCATGGCTCTGGTGGTTGGCGAAGTAAATGCGCTGCTCGGCCTTGGGTGGGCAGCCATACCAGCGCGCCTGCGCGCCGGTGAGCAGACGCACCAGGCCCAGCAAAAACAGGCTCATTGCCTGGGCGCGCAAGCTCATCTCAAACGACTGCCAACGCAGTGTCTCGGCCCAGGGACACCGTGGAACGGGCTTGGCCCGGCCACAGGTGTCGTCCCCCCTTTCAGGGGGGAAGGCGCGAAGCGACGCAGGGGGGTCATGGAATCTGCACCGACCCCATGCGCGCCACGATGGTGCTGGTGCGGCGGGCCAGGTAGGCCGAGCCTTGGCGCGTCTCGAAGAACTGCCTCCTGCGCGGTGAGCCGGGCGGCGGGCTTGTTGAAGTAGCGCTGGGCCGCCGCCTCGGCGCCAAAGACGCCTTCGCCCCATTCCACGCTGTTGAGGTAAATCTCCAGAATCCGCTGCTTGGACAGCAGGGCTTCCAGCGTGAGGGCGAGCACAAGTTCCTGCCCCTTGCGCAACAGGTTGCGCTCCCCCGACAGCAGCAGGTTCTTGGCCAGCTGCTGCGTGATGGTGGAGCCGCCCACGATCTTCGGTGGCTTGATCGCCTTCACCGCGGCCTCGACCGCTTCGGGCTTGCGGGCCAGCCGGCGCTCGATCTGTTCGGCGCGCTTTTCAGCCTGCGCCTGGCGCCGCTCGTTCTTTTGCCAGGCCGATTCGATCGCCTCCCAGTCCACCCCGCCGTGCTCGGTGAAGCCCGCGTCTTCCGAGGCCATCACCGCGCGCTTGAGGTGGGGGCTGATCTGGTCGTAGTCGACCCACTGGGCCGACCAGCGCCACGGCTTGTCGGTACTCAGGCTTTGGCCTGCGATGCGCCAGGCTTCCGAGCGCATGAAGGCGGTGCTCTGCGGATCGACCACCGCCATCAGCGCGATGCGACCGACAAAAAACACCTGCAGCGCCAGACCGGCGAACAGCATCCAGAGCAACCAGCGACCAAAGGCTCTCATTGGCTGGACATCTGGGTTCGCAGCGTGGCGTCGCGGGTGAAGCGAAAGCGGGAGACCACCACGATCTGGTCTGCCTCGCGGCGCATCGCGTCGCTGAAGCGGCCGTAGTTCATGCCGGCCACGATGGCCTGTGCGCGGCGGTCCAGCACCGGCTGGCCCGACGACTGCACCACCTCGGTTTGCAGCACCTCACCCGAAAAATTCACGGTGATGACCATGGTGAGCTCGCCGTAAAGCTTGCGCCCGCCGGCCTCGGGGAAGTTGCTGGTGCCGCGCTCCTCGATCCTGCGGCGCAGGTCGTCGTAGTAGATCGCGTAGACCGCTTCGCGCGTGGCCGGGCTGATGTAGCGCTTTTTGGGTCGCGCGTTTTCTTCGTTGATGCGTTTCTCGATCTCGGCCAGGATCTTTACCAGCGCCCGCCGGCGCGCCTCGCGCTCCACCGACTGCTGGCTCGGGTTCACCGCTTCCAGTTCCTGCGGTGGCATGCTGGCGAGCTGCTGGCGCACCTGGGCGAGCAGCAGATTCTGCTGTTCCCTCAGGGCATCAATCTGCTGCTCGTCTTCCTCGGTGGTGTCACCGATGCGCGCCACCGCGTTGGGCGGCAGCGGAGAGGTGGCGCGGCCTTTGACCGCATCGCCGCCACCGGCCAGCGAGGCCTGGGCGATCGCGGTGGCGTTGTCGGGCCGCTCGTTGCTTCTGGCGTTGACCAGAATCACCTCCAGCGGCGTGTCCTGAAACACCCGGTTGAAGCCCTCCGGGTTCACGAAACGCACCGTGAGCAGGGCGGCGTGCAGCGCCAGGGAGATACCCAGCGCCAGCTGCAGCGTGCTCAGCGCCTTGAGGTGAACAAGTACGGACTTCACGCGACGATTATCCGTTTGACCCGGCCAGTGTGGTGTGCGGCGCTGGATGGAACCAATAAAACCGATGGATTCTGGGTCAGGGCAAGGCGCAAACCACAGCGATACCTTTCGGTATCGCGCGGATTTGCAACGCGGCCATGGCCCAGAAGACGCGGTTTTATGTTCCAGATGGCGTCGAGCCCCACACCAGGATCAGCCTTCGCCGACAGGCTGCGCGGCGGGCGCGGCAGACGGCTCGCTGGCGCTGTCATCGAGATCGATCGCCAGCGCCAGCGGGCTGGCCAGAAGGTCGCCATCGCCTTCGTCGTCACCCTCGTCTGACTCGCTGTCCGCCACCGGGCCGTCCAGGCGTTCGATCACGGTGCCCGACACCTCCAGCGTGATGTCGTCGATCGCGCCCAGCCGCACCCGCACGTGCGCGCCGCGCGGCAGGCCGTCGGTGCCCAGCACCGGCAGCACCAGCGGTAGCGTGTCGGCACGCACCAGGTTGTCCTTGAACAGGGTGGCGGTGAGTTCGGTGATGCCGGCCTGCTCCAGGTGTTTGAGCGTCCAGTAGCGCTCCATGCCGTTCTGAAAGCCGTTGTAGGCGCTGTAGGCCGCGTCGAAGCTGCTGACCACGGCGAACAGGTTGGCATCTTTGGGTTTGAACGGTGCGGCCAGGGCAGCGGTCTTGCCGTGGCGCACACAGGCAATGATCTGCCACTGGTTCACCAGGTCCACATAGCGCCGCAGCGGCGAGGTGCTCCAAGCGTAGGCCGGTACGCCAATGCCCGCATGGGGCTGCGCCTTGGTGCCCATGCGCACCTTGACGCCAGGCGCCAGGCTGGCCTGGCTGCGGTAGATGCCCGGCACGCCGCAGGCAGCCAGCCATTGGCCCCAGGTGCTGTTGGCCAGGATCATGGCCTCGGCCACGATCATGTCCAGCGGTGCGCCGCGCTGGCGGGTGGTGATCACCACCGTCTCACTGCCGTCGGGCTCGTCACCCGCCACCGCCTGCAGGCGAAAGCTGTAGTCGGGCCGGTTGTTCATTTCCGGCTTGCCGCGCACCACCATGCGCTGCGCCTTGAGGTGGTTGGCCAACCGCAGCAGGAAGGCCAGTTGCGGCTGCAGCGCCGCCACCTCGGCCGGCACCGGCTCGGGCGAGGTGCCGCCAGCGAGCCAGGCTTCGGTGATCACCGCGTCGAGCTGGT
>JAIFNE010000194.1 GCA_020047875.1 Hydrogenophaga sp. | reverse complement strand
CTGGCCGCGCAGACCCACAACCCCGACTGTGGCAACGACCCGCTGGCGGTCTTTGCCACCCTGCGCGAATGGAAGAACGTATTTTGATGACAACCGGTTCCGAGCTCTTGCCCCGCATGCCCGCACCATCCCGCACCGCTCGCCGTCTGGCCGCCACCGGCGTGGCAATGCTGGCCCTGCTGCTGGGCGGCTGCGCCATCACCACACCCGGCCCGGCAGGCGGCGACGGCATATCAGTCACGCCGGGCACCAGCGGCACAGCGCGCGCGGTGAACCGCGCCTCACCGCCGTTCATCGTGCAGGGTCCTCTGAGCGCCATCGGCAGCGAAACCACCGCGCTCCAGCCGGTGGCGTCGCTGGCGGCGCCGGCCCACCTCTGGGAGCGCATACGGCGCGGCTTCGCGATGCCCGACCTGGACAACGATCTGGTGCGCGACCGCGAGCAGTGGTACGCCACCCGGCCCGACTACATCCAGCGCATGACCGAGCGATCCAGCCGCTACCTGTTTCACATCGTCGAGGAGATTGAGCGGCGCAACATGCCGATGGAGCTGGCTTTGCTGCCCTTCATCGAGAGCGCGTTCAACCCGCAGGCCGTTTCCAGCGCGCGCGCTGCCGGCATGTGGCAGTTCATGCCGGCCACCGGTGAGTCGTTTGACCTGACGCAAAACGTGTTTCGCGACGACCGCCGCGATGTGCTGGCATCCACCCGCGCCGCACTCGACTATCTGCAGCAGCTGCACGACCGCTTCGGCGACTGGCACCTGGCGCTGGCCGCCTACAACTGGGGCCAGGGTAGCGTGAACCGCGCCATCACGCGCAACCAGCGCGCCGGCCTGCCCACCCGCTACACCGACCTCACCATGCCGATGGAAACCCGGATGTATGTGCCCAAACTGCAGGCGGTGAAGAACATCGTTGCCCGGCCCGAGGCCTTCAACCTCCGCTTGCCCGACATCGGCAACCATCCGTTTTTCGACACGGTGGTGATCGAGCGCGACATGGATGTGGCGCTGATCGCGCGCCTGGCGGAGATCAGCGAGGCCGACTTCCGGGCCCTCAACCCCTCGCTCAAACACCCGATCGTGATGGCCGCGGGAACGCCCAACATCCTGCTGCCCTGGGACAGCGCCACGGTTTTCCAGCGCAACCTGCAGGCACATGGCGGCCCGCTCGCCAGCTGGACCGCCTGGGTGGTGCCCAGCACCATGACCGCGGCAGATGCCGCCAGGCGTGTGGGCATGGATGAGTCCGAACTGCGCCGTCTCAACAGCATTCCCTCGGGCATGAAGGTGCGCGGCGGATCCAGCCTGCTGGTGCCTCGCAGCGAACAGTTCAACCGCGATGTGGACGCCCGCGTGGCGGACAACGGTCACCTGAGCCTGCAGCCCGAAGTGGTTTTGCGGCGTGTCACCGTCAAGGCGCGCAAAGGGGAAAACCTGGCGCAGCTGGCCGCGCGCTACAGCGTGAGCGCGGTGAGCGCCGCAGGCTGGAACAAGTTGGCGGTCAATGCCCGGCTCAAGCCGGGTCAGCGCATCACCCTGATGCTGCCCAGGCCGGCAGCCGTGGCGAGCAACAAGCGATCCGTGAAGCCGGCAGCGCGAGCCAAAGCACCCGCCAAGGCCAGGCCGGTGGCCCAGACCCGCACCAACAAGACCAGCAGTCAGAAAGCCCGCGCGACGGCAACAAAACCGGCCCCCGCTCGCGTGGCGAGCCAGAAACCCTGACCCCACACGGCTTGGTTAACCGGCTCAGCGGCTCATGCCTTGAACTTCGCCTTGGCCCGGCGCGCAAACTCGTTGGTGAAGGTTTGCGCCAGGCTCAGCCGGGCCAGGCCGCTGGACTCAGACAATGCGCCGAGTGATCGCGCGATGGTGGCAGGCGCTTCGGCGGCCATCAGCCCATCGGGCGACCAGGCTTCCCGGGCCCGGCTGAACGCGGCCAGATACAGCGCACGGTCACCCTGGAAATACAGCTCGGGAACCGCCTTGATCAGGTCGGACGGCCCAGCGGTTTGCAGCCATTTCAAGGCGTGCACCAGGCCGCTGGCCAGCGCCTGAACCTGTGGCGCATTGGCGCTGACAGCTGCTGGCGGCACGCTCAGACAGCCCGACGCCCAGGGCCCACCGAAAAGTTCGGTACTGCCGCGCAGCGTGCGCAAGTCGGACACCACACGCAGGTCACCACCCTGCTCCAGTTCGGTGATGGCCAGGTCGCTGTGGCAGATGGCATCGATCTGGCCGCTGCGCCATGCGTTCACCGCGGCCCTCGGCTCCGCCAGCGGGCGGAACTGCACCTCGCTCTCGCTCACCCCCGCGCGCAGCAGAATCATGCGCGCCACCTGGTGCGAGGCCGAGCCCAGTGCCATCACGCCGATGGTCTTGCCGCGCAGATCCTGTGCACCGCGGTAGCGCCCGAGCGATCGATGGGACACGCCGAATGCGAGGTGGGGCGCGCGCCCCTGCAAAACGACAGACTGCAACCACTGCCCACGCGCCTGCAGGTAGAGCGTGCTGCTGAACTGCCCGCAAAGCACCTGCGCCTCGCTTGACAGCACCGCCTGGGCGGCCTGGTCGGCGGTGGGCCACTCGCGCACCTGCAGATCGAGGCCCTCGATGGCGAAGAAGCCCAGGCGTTCTGCGATGGTGAACGGCAGATAGCAAAAGGCCGACCGGTTGGCCACCGCCACCACCACCCGCGCACGGCCCGGCCGCGACTGGCCACGCGCTGGCCATCCGGCGAATCCGGTGCTGGCCACCGCGGCGACCCCAAGGCCCCATTGGCGCCGGTTCCACATGTGAGATTCCCAGTTGCGTCTGTCTTTGCTGTTGCACAGAGCCTAAAGGGACTCACAGACCGACGCATCGGGACCATTGCTGAGCGGGTTTCCCCCGAGGAAAAAGCCGATGAAAATCCGACGAAAACCCGGCAGGTTCGACCTCATGCAAACAGGATGCCGATGTTCACCGCCAAGGCAGACACCCACACCAGCGAGCGCGCTGCGGCCCGATCGCTCACATACAGCGCGATGTAACCCACGCGCAGCAACACAAAAGCCCAGGCCAGCAGGTCCAGCCTCGACTGAAGGGCGCCGCTCTGGTGTGCGATGAGCACCGCACCAATGAAAAACGGCAAGGCCTCGAAGCTGTTGGACTGTGCGCCATTGGCGCGCAGACGCCAGCCGCTTTGGCGCGACAGCCAGGCGCGTGGCTCGTGGTTGTCGAAGCCACCCTCGCGCCGCGACTTGCCAAACGTTCCCCACTTGGCGATACCGGCACACACAATGGGCAGCAAGGCCGCCACCAGCACGGCCCAGTAGGCCAAGGTCAATCCTGCGATTTTCATGTCCTGTTTCCAACAAATCCGCGGTGAATTGCCACTCAGCGGCGATCCACCAGCGCGTGGGCAATGGTGCCCAGGTCCACATACTCCAGCTCGCTACCCACCGGCACGCCACGCGCCAGTCGGGTGACTGCGATGCCGCGCTGCTTGAGCCCCTGCGAGATGACATGCGCCGTGGTTTCGCCCTCGGCGGTGAAGTTGGTGGCCAGGATCACCTCGCGCACCTCCGGTTCGCCATCGGCCAAGGCATCGACCCGGTCGAACAGCTTTTGCAGACCAATGTCGCGCGGCCCGACGCCGTCCAGCGGGCTCAGCTTGCCCATCAGCACGAAATACAAACCCTTGTAAGCGCCGGTGCGCTCCAGCGCCGCCTGATCGGCGGGCGTCTCCACCACACAGAGCAGACCGCGGTCGCGCCGCGGATCGGCGCAGGTGCCGCAGATTTCACCTTCGGTGAAGGTGTGGCACAGCGCGCAATGGCGCACCGACTCGGTGGCCTGCTGCAGGGCCTGGGCCAGTTGCAGGGCGCCTGCGCGATCGTGTTGCAGCAGATGAAACGCCATGCGCTGTGCTGACTTCACGCCCACACCCGGCAGGCGTTTGAGCGCCTGCACGAGCAGTTCAAGAGACTGGTTGTCTGCCATCTGCTGGATCACCTCAGCGCCGAGCTGGCCGCATGCAACAGCAAACGGATACAGACCCGGGTGGCACCGTGACGACAGGCGCCGGGCGCGCCGTCATGCGTCAGCGCGGTGGCTGTCAAAAAGGCAGCTTCATGCCGCCGGGCATGCCAGGCATACCCGCCGTGAGCTTGCCCATCTTTTCGTTGCTGGTTTCCTCGGCCTTGCGCACAGCGGCGTTGAAGGCGGCGGCCACCAAGTCTTCAAGCATGTCCTTGTCGTCGGCCAGCAGGCTGGGGTCGATGGTGATGCGCTTCACATCGTGCTTGCAGGTCATGAGCACCTTCACCAGCCCGGCGCCGGACTCGCCGGTGACCTCAATGAAAGCCAGCTCGTCCTGCGCCTTCTTCAGGTTGTCCTGCATGGCCTGCGCCTGCTTCATGAGGCCGGCGAGTTGTCCTTTGTTGAACATGGAGAGTCCTTCTGTGTGAATTCAAAAATCGGTGAGAAATCAGCGCCCCTGCGGCGCAGTGGGCTTGAGGGTACCTGGGACGATTTTGCCGCCAAAGTCGCGCATCATGGATTGCACAAACGGATCGTCCAGCATCAGCCGCTCGGCTTCGCGCTGGAGTCGTTCGGCGGCCAGCGCAAGTCGTCTTGCTGGCGAGTCTTTCACCGGGCCCACTTCCAATGCCAGCTCCACATCGTGACCATGGGCACTCAAGGCTGCGCGCAGCCGTTCGCGGCTGCCACCCTGGGTGAGCGACTCGCGCTCCACCCGCAGCAGCCAGCGGCCATCATCCCGCGCCACCAGTTGCGACTGCAGCGCCAGCTCACGCACCAGCGCGGTGATCGCCTCGGCCTGCACCAGCATCTGCACCGTCTCCAGCCAGAACTCGCCCTCGGGGCTTGCGGGCAGCTCGCCGGGCGGGGTTGCCGGCGGCGCCTCGCTGCGCTGGTCCAGTCGCTCGGAATGCCCCGGATCGCGCACCGGGATGGCGTGCACCTGGCGCGCGCGATCGGGGATCGGATCACGCGGCGCGGCAACGGTGTCGGCAGCGCTGTCCCACGGCGGCGGCGATGGTGATGCGTCGGGATCTTCGACCAGATCGTCCCAGGGCGGCGGCTCGCGGGTGCCTGCGGCTGGCAAAGGTGCTGCCGCGCGCACCGGCTCAGGGGGCGCCGCTGGCCTGGCGAGCGCAGCCGGCGCAGCAAGCGGGGCCACCCGGATCTCTGCCGCCGACACCTTTACCGCAGGAGGTGCCGGGGCCTGCACTGCCGGTGTGACCACGGGCGCGGGGGCCGCAACTGCCTGCCCCGCCAAGGCGGACTCAGGGGCCGATTTCAGGCTTTTTTTTTCCGCTGTGGCCGCCAAGGCTGCGCCAGGCTTGAAAGCCAGCAGCCGCAGCAACACCATCGACAGCGCCGCATATTCGTCGGGCGCAAGGCCCAGCTCGGCCCGGCCGTGCAGGCACAGGCTGTAAAGCAGCTGGGTCTCGTCGGCCGGCATGGCCTGAGCGAGGCGCTCGATCTCGGGCTGGTCGGGATCGTCGCTCTCGCTGGACCGCGTGCAGCAAGCTGGTCATCTCTTCCAGCGTGGACGCGGCGTTGAGTCCGTTGAGGCGCAGCGTGTCAATCGTCTGCATGAGTGCCGCGCCATCGGCGCGCGCCAGCGCATCGATCAGCCGCAACACATACGAGCGGTCCACCGCACCCAGCATCTGGCGCACAGCGCCTTCTTGCAGTTGCCCGTTGCCAAAGGCAATCGCCTGGTCGGTGAGAGACAGCGCGTCGCGCATGGAGCCGCGGGCAGCGCGGGCAATCAGCCGCAGCGCCTGCACCTCGGCCACCACCGCCTCGGCCTGCAGCACCTGCTGCAAATGCTCCAGCACCGTCTCGGGCGCCATCGGCCGCAGGTTGAATTGCAGGCAGCGCGAAAGCACCGTGACGGGCACCTTTTGTGGGTCGGTCGTGGCGAGCACGAATTTGAGGTATTCCGGCGGCTCCTCCAGCGTTTTCAACATCGCATTGAACGCGGTGTTGGTCAGCATGTGGACCTCGTCGATCATGAAAACCTTGAAGCGCCCCTGCACCGGCTTGTAGACCGCCTGCTCCAGCAGCGACTGCACCTCGTCCACACCCCGGTTGGAAGCGGCATCCAGCTCGGTGTAGTCGACGAAACGGCCGGCGTCGATGTCGGTACAGGCCTGACACACGCCACAGGGCTCGGCGGTGATGCCGCCCTGCCCGTCGGCGCCCAGGCAGTTGAGCGACTTGGCCAGGATGCGCGACACCGTGGTCTTGCCCACGCCGCGCGTGCCGGTGAACAGGTAGGCATGGTGCAAGCGCTGGCTGGTGAGCGCATTCGACAGGGCCTGCACCACGTGCGACTGGCCCACCATTTCCGCAAAATTGCGCGGACGGTATTTTCGGGCCAGGACGACGTAAGACATGCGCGCAATTCTAAGCCGCGGCCCTTGGCGACCCGAAGAACCATGACCTACAATCCACGGCGACGGGCCTTCCCGCATGGTGAAGCGGCCAACCGGGTCAGGTGGGGAACCAAGCAGCCCTAACTGTGGAGTCAGTGCCGGGGTCAAGGCTCGTCACCTTATTCAGCGCGACGCACGCGCCATCAAGCCAAAGGCCGCATCAGCGGCCTTTTGTGTTTTCGTCGCCAATCAAGCCGCTTCAGAACGCGTCGATCTTCAGGTTCTGTTGCTGGACGACCCGCTTCCAGCCATCGAGGTCGCGCTGGAGAAACTGGGCCAGTTGGGCTGGCGTGCCGGTGGCGGGTTCCAGGGCGTCCCTGGCCAGCCGCTCTTTCACATCGGGCATCTGCACCACATTGGCCAGCGCACCGTTGATCTGCTGCACCACAGCATCGGGCGTGCCTCTGGGTGCCACCAGCGCAAAGTAATTGAGCACATTGAAGTCCGGCATGCCAGCTTCCGCCATGCCGGGCACCTGCGGCAGCGCGGGGCTGCGGCCTGGGCTGGTCACAGCCAGCGCCTTGAGCTTGCCTTCGCGGATGTGGGGCGCCAGCGCCGGGATGGTGCCGGTCAGCAACTGCAGCTGTCCGGAAATGGTGTCCAGCGTGGCGGGTGCGATGCCGCGGTAGGGAATGTGGATGATGAAGATTCGGGTGCGCGCCTTGAGCGACTCCAGCACCAGGTGGTTGACCCCGCCGACGCCAGCCGATCCGTAGTTCAGCCGCCCCGGTTGCTGGCGGGCCAGCGCCACCAACTCGGGCAGGGTGTCGACCGGCAGGTCTTTGTTGACCGCCCACACCAGCGGTCCCTGGGCGATCATGCCCACTGGTGCGAATCCGGCCAGCGGGTCATACCCCGCGCCGGGCATGGCGGCGGGCACCGTGGTGAACGGGGCTGCCGCGAGCAGCAAGGTGTGGCCGTCGGGTGCCGCCTTGGCAACCTCTTGGGCACCGATGGCGCCAGAAGCACCGGCCCGGTTCTCGACCACCACGCTGACCTTGAGCAGCTCGGACAGCTTGGCCGCCACCAGCCGGCCCACGGCATCGGTGCCGGCGCCGGGGGCAAAAGGCACAACGATGCGGATGGGGCGCCCGGGCCAGGTCTGTGCCTGGCTGGACAAACCGCTCGCGGCCAGCGCAGCAGCGGCCAGGGTCTTGAGGACAGGGCGACGCCCCAGGCTTGCAGTGATCATGAAAACACCCCAGTGAAAACTTCAGCGCGCAGTCTGCCGCCACCCGATGAAGACCGGATGACAGCGCAGCAACGCTCGCCATAACCGCACAGCTGCTCAGCCGCGCAACCAGGCCAGCGCCCCCCGCCCCGCGCGGTGCCCACTGGCCAGGCAAGCGGTGAGCAGATAGCCCCCCGTGGGTGCTTCCCAATCGAGCATCTCGCCGGCGCAGAACAGGCCGGGGCGGTGGCGCACCATGAGCTGCTCATCAAGCGCGTCGAACATGACGCCGCCAGCGCTGCTGATGGCCTCGTCGATCGGGCGGGCGCGCAGCAGGGTAAGCGGCAAGGCCTTGATGCTGCGGGCCAAGCTCGCGGGATCGTGCAGCGTGGTTTTGTCCAGCACTTCATTGAGCAGCGCCATCTTGATGCCATCGATGCCCAGACGGCTTTTCAGGTGAGCCGACAGGCTGCGTGAGCCGCGCGGGTGGTTGGTCTGGGCGGCGACCTGCGCGGCGCTGTGATCGGGCAGCAGATCGAGCTGAATGGTGGCGCGCCCGTGGTGCCCGATGGCGTCGCGGATCAGCGCCGAGGCGGCGTAAACCAGGCTGCCTTCGATGCCGGTGGCGGTGGCCACAAACTCGCCGCGGCGCGCAAACGACCGCCCCTGGCCATCGGCAAAAGCCAGCGCGATCGACTTGAACGGCTGCCCGGCGAAACGCTCACGAAAAAACGGACTCCAGCCTTCGCCGGCCGCATGCACACCATGAGCTGCCACATCGAACCCGCAGTTGCTCGGCCGCAGCGGCGCGACCGACACGCCAGCGGCCTGCACGGTTGGCACCCAGGCGCCGTCGGACCCCAGGCGGGCCCAGCTGGCGCCGCCCAGGGCGAGCACCGTGGCGCGCGGGTGTACCTGGCGCTCCACCTGCGGCGTGGCAAAGCGCAGCGCGCCGCTGCCATCGGTCGCCCAGCCGAGCCAGCGATGGCGCATGTGAAAGGCCACTGGGACGCCGCCTGGCCCCGGGTGGCGCAAGCGGTGCAGCCAGGCGCGCAGCAGCGGCGCGGCTTTCATGTCGGTCGGAAACACGCGCTGCGAACTGCCCACAAAGGTGGCGATGCCCAGACCGGCGGCCCAGTCGCGCACGGCCTGCGGCCCGAACGCCTGCAGCAGCGGAGCCAGCCGATCGCTGCGCTCGGCGTAGCGGCCCACAAAGGCCTCCAGCGGCTCGGCATGGGTCAGGTTCATGCCGCCCTTGCCTGCCAGCAAAAACTTGCGGCCGACCGAGGGCATGGCATCGAACAGGTGAACCGAAAACCCGGCGCCCGAAAGCACCTCAGCGACCATCAGCCCGGAGGGACCGCCGCCGATCACCGCCACATCCACCGGTGTGCTGGGCGTGGTGGTCATGGCGCAGCGGATACCAGATCGGGCTCGATCAACCGGCCCTCGGCGTTGATGAACGCGAGGCGCAGGGGGGCGCCGGGGTAGGCCGCGGCCACCGCGTCGCGGTAGCCGCGCATTTGTGCCAGCAACTCTGGCTGACGCTCGGGCTGCGTGGCGGTCTTGAAGTCGAACACCCACCAGGTGGCGTCTTGCCCGCTGTGTGACCGGGCGCGCACCAGGCGGTCGAGCCGCAGCGACTCACCCTGGTGCACCAGCGCCACCTCGTTGCCCCATTGCTCCAGACGCGCCGGGTCCCAGGCCCAGGCCGCGTCGCCGCGAACGATGCGCTCGGCCATCGTCTGGGCCGCTTGCGCACGCTCGGTGCTCAGGCCAAACGCTGCCGCCACCGAGCGCCGGTGAACCTCACCCCAGGCAAAGCGGGCCCGCGGTGTGGGGCACCACTGCAGCAGGCGGTGCAAGGCCAGGCCAAAGCGGCGAGGCTCGTCGTCCGCTGCCCCGTCCGCTGGCAGTGCCGCAGGAGCCACTGCGACGGGCAAAACGGTGCGGGTCAGTTCGGGCAGTTTCGCCAGCGGGAACGCTTCGTCCTGCGAACCGCCTTCGATGGGCCCAGCCAGCAATGCAGCGGGCTCCGCTTCGGCCAGCGGTTGCAGACGCGCATACCAGCTGGTTGCCGAGCCAATGGCATGCGGCTCAAAACTGGAGATGACCAGCCGGGTTTCAGCCCGGGTGAGTGCGACATACAAGGCGTTGAGCTCCTCCAGCGCGCGTGCCTGCTGCTCGGTTTGCAAGGCTTCCACCGCGCAAACGGGCGGCGTCTTTTCGCTGGCCAAAAACACGAAGCGGCGTGGCCGCGGCGCTTCGCCCGGCCAGTCCACCAGCACGCCCATGGTCTCTGGGCGGGACAAAGCGGTGGCGGTGTCGAGCAGCAGCACGGTGTGGGCTTCCAGGCCCTTGGCGCCGTGGATGGTGAGCAGGCGCACGGCGCCCGGGTTGTGTGTGGGCGAGGCCTTGAGGCCCTGGGCTTTGAGCGCGCGCACGAATCGGTAAGGTGTGAGAAATCGGCCGCCATCGACCGCCAGCGACTGCGCCAGCAGATCACGCAGCTGCGCCAGCACGCTGGCGCGCTGACTCGCCGCAGCCGCCTGGGCGAAGCGTGCAAGCACCTCGCCGTGGTCGTAAATGGCAGACAGTGCGTCGTGAGGCGGCAGGGTCTGCACCCAACGCTGGTATTGCCGCAGGCGTCCGAAGGCTCCGCTTAGGATGGTGGCGTCGGCTCGCACCGCGGTCTCGGGCGTGCCAGGGCGTGCGAGTACGGCGATTTGTTCCGCCGCCGGCAACTCGGCGAAGCGCTGCAACACAGCCCACCACGAAGGCGCCGGTTGGCGGGGCTGGCTGGTGTCTTCGTGTGCGCGAGGGGTCCAGCGCAGCCGCAAGCGCGCGATCTGCGCCAACGCGTCGTCGCTGAAACCGAACAGCGGCGACTTGAGCGCGCGCGCCAGGCTCAGGTGGTGGTGCGGCGAGACGAGGGCATCGAGCAACGCCACCAGGTCTTGCACCACCGGCGCGTCGGCCAGATCGAGTTTTTCGGGTTGCTCGCTGGCGATGCCGCGTTCCAGCAAGGCATCGTGCAGCCAGCTCAGACGCTCGCGCCGCCGCGACAACACCATGACCTGATCGGGCTGCACGCGGCCCGCGCGCACCTCGGCGGCGATCCAGTCGGCCGCCTGCTCGGCCTCGCGCGCCGGGTAGGTGTCTTCCAGCAGCACGCGCGGGGTCACCAGGCTGTCGCGCCAGGTGGTCGGCGCCGCCTCGCCACCGCTGCGCGCCCGGGCTTCGCGCGGGATCTGTGGCAAGACCAGCACCGCGCCGGTGTGGGTGCTCTCGGTGGTGTGGGCCCGGTAGTGCGACAGCCCTGAGGAGCCGTATTCGCCTGCGTCCACCGCGGCCAGCATCGCGCTGTTCAGCACCGCCACCACCTGCCGGGCGCAGCGGCGTGTGTGGTCGCAGCTCAGCAAGACTCCCGACAAGCCCTGCACCACAAAGCGCTGTGCCGCCTGGAACACCTGAGGCTCGGCACGGCGAAAGCGGTAAATCGACTGTTTGGGATCGCCCACCAGGAACACGCTGGGCGCGTCGCCCGCGCCGGCGCCAGCGTAGGCGGACAGCCAGCCGTACAGGGCCTGCCACTGCAGCGGGTTGGTGTCCTGGAATTCGTCGATCAGCAGGTGGCGCACCCGCGCGTCCAGCCGCTGCTGCAACCAGCCGGAGAGTTCGGCGTCGCCCAGCAGCCGCAGCGCAGCGCCCTCCACATCGTTCATGTCGACCCAACCGCGCTCGCGCTTGAGGTCTGCATAGCAACCGAGCAACACGCGGGTGAGACGCACGAGCCGCTGCTGGTGTTGCCAGGCCCCCTGCTGGGCACTGGCGGCGAGCAGACGCTGCGCCTGCGCCTGCGCGGCGCGAACGCTTGAAATGCCAACGATTTTTTCGCTGAACTTGCGCGGCTCGTGCTGCTTGGTCAGCAGCGCGTCGATCACGCCGGCAAAGCGGCGCTCGGTGAGGGCGCGCTCGAGTTCCGCGCCCTTGGCCGAGAAGGTGGGTGCGGCGGCCGCGCCCAGCGCGCGCGCGGCGTCCCACCACGGGACGAGCGGGTTTTGTGTGTCCAGAAAAAAATCTTCCGGCTGCGCCAGATGGGCCAGCTCGGGGTAGACCTGCGCGAAGGGCGCCACCGATTCGTCCACCACGCCCACCGCATCGGCCAGCAGAAATTCGACCCGCTTGCTCAGGGCCTTCTTCAGTGCCTCCATCGTCTGGGAGCGACCCAGGCGCGAAATGCTGTCAAAGAAATCCTGGCGCTCGGCAGAGGCATCGGCCAGGACCGCATAAAACCGCGGCCAGACCAGATCGACCGCCCGCGCATCGTCTTCCAGCAACTCGTATTGCACCGGCAGTGCCAGCTCCTGCAAAACGGACAAGGGCGCGCTTCGCAGCAAGGCGGCAAACCAGCTGTGAAAGGTGCGCACCTGCACCGGACGCCCCAGCGCGCTGACGCGGGCGTGCAGCGTGCGCAGCTCGGGCGCACGGCGCGCCGCCTCCTCGGCGCTCAAGCCACGCGCCTGCAGTTCAGCGGCCAGTGCGGCCTGCGGCAAGTCGGCGCAGCGGCGCAGCTCGGCGTTGAGCCGCTGACGCATCTCGCCAGCGGCTTTCTTGGTGAAGGTGATTGCCAGGATGTCCTGCGGGGCGCAGCCATCGAGCAAGGCGCGCAGGATGCGGGAGACCAGCATCCAGGTTTTTCCGGCACCCGCGCAGGCCTCCACCGCCACGCTGCGAGCCGGGTTGCAGGCCAGTGCATAAAACGCCTCGCGCTCCACCGGCACCTGGTTGACACGGTAGGCCACGGTCTTGGTGCTCATGCCGCGCTCCAATGGTCTTTGCGACACAGGCCGCGCACCGCGCAGACGTCGCACACGCCGCCCTCGCCCAGCGCCGGCATGACAGCTCCGTCGGTCAAGCGGGCCATGTCGTGTGTCAGACCGGCCAGCAACTGCTCTCGCGCCAGCAAGATGTCGCTTTGCTCAAGCAACAGCGAGCCGGGCTCAGCGCGTGCGTCGGTGATGCTGAGGTAGGCGGCGCGCAGATTGTCGGCGGGCATCAGGGCGGCGTAAAAGGCGAGCTGGGTGTCTTCCAGCGGCTCCTTGATGCGGGCCTTGGTCTTGTCGCGGCGCTCGGTTTTGTAGTCGATCACGATGGGTATCGGGCCTTCGGGGCTGGCCTGGGTGTCGATGCGATCGAGCTTGCCAAACAACTTCACCGCGCCCAGTGGCAGGCTGAGCGCAGCCTCGGCGCGATCAAAGCGCGGGCCGGCGCCCAGCGCGGGCGCCTCGAAGTCAGCCAGCCAGGCCAGATAGCCCTCGCGCAGCGCCGGCCACTGTGCCTGATACGGCAAGAAACCAGCGCCGCCCTCGCCCGCGTTCAAACCCATGGATTCGGTGGTCTGTTCGGCGAGCTGGTCGAGCGCGGCGCGGTCGGCGCTGAGCCCGGGGCGCTGGTCGCCCCGCTGCTCGTGAAAACTGCGCAACACGGCGTGCAGCCAGTTTCCAAAATCGCGCTGATCAGGTTCGGCATCCAGCTCGGCCACCTCCTTCAACTGCAGCTGGCGCAGCGCAAAAAACCGGTACGGGCAATCGCGCAGCTCCTGGTAGGCGCTGGCCGACAGGGTGCTTGGCAGCAGGTCGCCGGCGGCGGGTTGCGGGCGTTGCAGCGTGTGGGGCGTCAGCCAATGGTCGGTTCGGGGATCGGGAGCGCCCTGAGAAGCCTCGGCATCCACGGGCCACAGCGCCTGCACCCACGGGCTGGGCAGCACCGCCTCGCCGCGTTCCTGGGTTCGCCAGAGCAGGTCGATTTGCGGCTGGCGAAGGGCGCCCTGCCAGGCCCGCGCGGCCGCCTGGGCCAGGTGTTCACGGTTCGGCAAGCCCAGCAGCTCGCGCTGCGCGCCACTCCAGTGACCAGGGGGCTCGGGGCTGGGGCTGAGCTGGGTTTCGTCGCAGCCGGGCATGACCACCGCAGCCAGCTCGCGGCCCAGCAGCTGGGCCAGCGGCAGGGTGATCACCTCGGCTTCGGGCGCGCTCTTCGGTGAGAAACGCCCGCCTTCCAGCACCTCGCGCACCCAGGCGGTGAAGCCGGCCAGCGACAGGCGCGGTGCGCTGGTGGTGCTGCCTGGGGCGGCGGCCAGCGCGTCGTGCAAAGCGGCCAGCTCGCTGACGCCACCCGGCTCCAGCCTCAGCGTTTGCAAGACCTGCTGACCCGCCGCGTCGGCGCGCAGTGGCTCCAGCAGGCCCGCGGCGTCAAGCGCCTGGGCAAGGCCCTGGAGCCACAACGCCAGCGGACGCGCCGCCTGCATCCCGTCGAGCAACGCTGGCAACCCAGGCGGGCACACGTTCGCCGCCTCGGCGCGCGCGACCTGCCAGCGCGACACGCCGTGTTCCCGCGCCCACAGCTCCAGGCGTTCCACGGTGGGGCCGTCCCAGGTGGGCGCCTGTTTGAGGAAGTCCAGCACGTCGTCGGCGCGGGCCCGTGGTTGCGCAGCGCGCAGCAGGCTCATGAGCTGTGCAGCCGCGCGGGTGGTTGAAAGCCGCCAGCCGGTTTCGTCCTGAACCGCCACACCAGCGGTCTGCAGCATGGCGGTGACCCGATGGGTGAGGACCCGGTCGATGGCCACCAGGCCGACCGGCGCCCGACCGGCCTGCAGCTGCGCGATCACACAGGCGGCGGCTCGCTGAGCCTCGTCCTCGGCATCGGCGCAGGCATGCAGGCGCGGTGGTTTGACCCCCAGACCAGTCGCATCGGCCTGCGGCACCAGCTGTTGTGCGCGGGCGCCCCAGCGAACCAGCATGGCATCGCTCAGGGGGGCGGGCTGCCAGCCGGGCAGCACCAGCAGCAGGTCGGCATCGGTGCCCGGTGTGCCCAGTGGACCCCAAAGAACATCGGTGGAAAATGCCGAACTTCCCACCCAGGCCAGCGCCAGCGACTGCACCAGCGCCTCCCACTGCAGCGCCTGCAGACCAACACCCAAGGCCTCGCGCTTCGAGGCGGCCCAGGCCTCGCGCGACTCGGGTGGCTGGGCCGCGGCCAGCGGCCCGAGCTGGCGCGCAGCCTCCACCAGCCGCGTGACCATGACCGAGCGCAGCGCGACATCGGCACGCCGCGGTAACACGCGGTCCATGAGCGATGCGGCCACCAGACTGTCGCGAGCCATGTCGCCGCTGAGGTCGGTCGCGGCCGGTGAAAACGGGCAAAGGGTGTCGGCCCAGTTGCGTGTGGACTCGAACCGTGGCGAAAAGCCGCTGGTACGCGACTGCGCCCAGGCGCGCTGGCCAGCGCGCATCAGCTGCGCGAAAGGCACCAGCACCACCGTGCGCTGCGCAGGCGATCCCGTGGTCAGCATCGCCTGCTCGATCGCGTGCAGCCAATGCGGCCAGGGTTCGGGCAGTAAGGGCGCCAGGTGAGCGGGCATGGGGGCGCTGAGCGTCATGGGAATGGCGTTTCTGTCACAATCTTGGGGTGTTACGCTGCCGGCCGCTTGGTTTTTCGCCAAGCCTCTTCACTCAAGCGCGTGCGCAAACTTTACCCTCTCCCCGATCAATGAAAATAGGATGAATCATGGCCAGCGACCTGATCAAACACGTATCTGACGCCAGCTTCCAGGCTGACGTGCTCGACGCCAAAGGCCCGGTGCTGGTGGATTTTTGGGCCGAGTGGTGCGGCCCGTGCAAGATGATCGCGCCCATTCTCGACGAGGTGGCCGGGTCGTACAACGGCAAGCTTCAGGTGGCCAAGATGAATGTGGATGACAACCGCGATGTGCCCGCCAAGCACGGCATCCGCGGCATCCCTACCCTGATCCTGTTCAAGGATGGCCAGGTTGCAGCCACCAAGGTGGGCGCGTTGAGCAAGGCGCAACTGGTTGCCTTCATCGATCAGCAGATCGCCTGAAGCCAGCGGCGGTGGGCTGCAGACCGGGTGCAACGCCCGGTCTTGCGCCAGACTGCCTACTTTTTCCTGTCATAATTTCGGCAGGTTCAGGCCAGACACAGGCCAGCCTCCCGCCCACGCGCACCGTCCACCATCCGGACGCAGGCGCCCCCTCCCCCGAATCCTGACACCAACTCCCGCCCGGAGTGAATTCCATGCACCTTAACGAACTCAAGGCACTGCACGTGTCTGAAGTCTCCAAGCAGGCCGAAGCGCTTGAGATCGAAAACGTCGGCCGCATGCGCAAGCAGGAACTGATGTTTGCCATCATCAAAAAGCGCGCCAAGGCTGGAGAGCTGGTCAACGCCGATGGCGTGCTGGAGGTGCTGCCCGACGGCTTCGGTTTCCTGCGTGCGCCCGACACCAGCTACACCGCCAGTACCGACGACATCTACATCTCGCCGAGCCAGATCCGCCGGTTCAACCTGCACACGGGCGACATGATCGAGGGCGAGGTGCGCATTCCCAAGGACGGGGAGCGCTACTTCGCACTGAACAAGCTTGACAAGATCAACGGCCTGCCGCCGGAAGACAACAAGCACAAGATCATGTTCGAGAACCTGACGCCGCTGTTCCCCAAGGAACAGATGCGCTTGGAACGCGACATCAAGACCGAAGAAA
>JAIFNE010000088.1 GCA_020047875.1 Hydrogenophaga sp. | reverse complement strand
TGGTGGGCGCGTTTGTGCTGGTGTTCATCGGCGTGCTGCTCACGCAGGTGGACCTGGTCAACACGCTGCAGGCCGAGGTGGCCAAGCGCCAGCAGGAAGAGGCCCGCCGCGTGGCGCTGGAAAAGGCGCTCGCCATTCCGCTGGCCAGCGGCCGCGTCACGCTGGACAACGGGCGCATCGGCATCAGCGGCAGCGTGCTGTTCGACCTCAACGCCGACCGGCTGCGCCCCGACGGCGAGCAGCTGCTGCAGGCGCTGGTGCCACCGCTGCGGGTGTACCTGGGCGAGCGCGACGAAATGCTGATGGTCAGCGGCTTCACCGACGACAAGCCCATCGGCGCCGGCAACGCCCGCTACCAGGACAACCTGGAGCTGTCGGCCCAGCGCGCGCTCACCGTCACCCGCACCCTGATTGCGCAAGGCATGCCGCGCGAGCGCGTGTTCAGCGCTGCCTTCGGCGCCCAGCAGCCGGTGGCCAGCAACGCCAGCGAGGCCGGTCGCGCGCTCAACCGCCGGGTGGAAATGGCGCCGGTGCCCCGGGCCGCGCCCGTGAGCAATACCGCGGTGCCCGCGCCCGGCCCGACGGTGCCCGCGCCGGGCGCAGCCATCACCGAGTAGCGTGCGATGAAAAACGCGGGCCGCGACCCATCTGCCGCTCCAGCCAAGCCGGGGCGCACCAACCTGTCCGTTCGCCCTGAGCCAGTCGAAGGGCTTACCAGTTCATCACCGCTGGCCACCCTGAACGCCCACATCGCCCAGGCGGCAAAGGCCGCCAGCGAAGGCTTGCAGGCCGCGGGCAGCGGGATGGATCTGGGGGGCTGCAGCGGTGGCTGGCCCGCGCTGCGCAGCGCGCAGCGGTTTCGCGAAACCTGGGAGCGCCTGGCCGCCGAGGTGCAGGTGCAGCAGGCCCAGGCCCGTGCCCCGCAAAACGCCGGTCCCCTCAACCCGCAGCGCCTGATGCTCGACACCCTGGCCCGCATGGGTGAGCTCTCGCCGCACTACCTGCGCCGGTTCCTGGCGCACGCTGAAACGCTGCTGTGGCTGGAGCAGCTGCAGGGGCAGGCTCCGGGGCCGTTGAAAGCGTCCAGACCCCGCGCCACGGAACCGTTGAAGAAAAGAAAGCCCGACCGGCCAGCGCCGTGATGACCGCGCCGAGAGGGACTGGTTCAGCGTTGCCTCAAGCCAGTTTGAACACCGCCACGGCGTTCACCAGCTGCTGCGCCTGCCCCTGCAAGCTGGCCGAGGCCGCAGCGCTTTCTTCCACCAGCGCAGCGTTTTGCTGCGTGGCCTGATCCATCTGGGTCACCGCCTCACCCACCTGCGACACGCCCGAGCTTTGCTCTGCACTGGCCGCGCTGATTTCGGCCACGATGTCGGTCACCCGCTGAATCGAGCCCACGATTTCGCTCATGGTCTGGCCTGCCTGATCCACCAGCGAGGTGCCTTGCTCCACCTGCTCCACGCTGCGGGTGATCAGCAACTTGATTTCCTTGGCAGCCTCGGCACTGCGTTGCGCCAGGCTGCGCACCTCGGAGGCCACCACCGCAAAGCCGCGGCCCTGCTCGCCCGCGCGCGCGGCTTCCACCGCGGCGTTCAGCGCCAGGATGTTGGTCTGGAAGGCAATGCCGTCGATCACGCTGATGATGTCGCTGATTTGGCGGCTGCTGCTGTTGATGTCCTGCATGGTCACCACCACCTTGCCCACCACGTCGCCACCCTGCGCGGCCACGGTCGAGGCGCCTTGGGCCAGTTGGTTGGCCTGCTTGGCGCTGTCGGCGTTTTTGCGCACGGTGGCGCCCAGTTGCTCCATGGTGGCCGCGGTTTCTTCCAGCGCGCTGGCTTGCTGCTCGGTGCGGCCCGAGAGGTCGTGGTTGCCTTGTGCAATCTGGGCGCTGGCCGTGGCCACGCTTTCTGAGTTGCTGCGCACCTCGGCGACCACCTTCGCCAGGCTGTCGCGCATGCGGGCCAGCGCTGCCATCAGGCTGCGGGTGTCGCCCGGCAGCAGCCGGATCTGCACCGTGAGGTCGCCCGCGGCCACCGCGTTCACCGTGGCCGCTGCCTCGCTCGGGTCGGCGCCGAGTTGGCGGGACACGCTGCGCATCAGTGCCCAGCCGAGCAAAGCGGTGAGCACCGCCAGCATGGCGCCGCCGCCCACCATGATGGTGGTGGTGGACGACATGGTTGAGTTGAGTGCTGCCGAGCGCTGTGTCAACAAATCCTCCTCGACCTTGGAAAACTCAGCCACACCTGCCCGGAAAGCATCCATGGCGGCCTTGTCTTTGCCGGCGCTGAACTCTCGAAACAGCTCGTCCTGTGTGTCGGTGCCCGCTGTGGCGCCGCGACGCTTCTCAAGGAGAGCGCCCGCCACGGCCATAAAAGCTTTGTGGTCTGCCATCAGCCGCGCCAGGCGGTCCTGCTGGGCTGGGTTGTCCGACGTCAGCGACTTGGCCTCGCTGAAGGCCGCCAGAAAGTCCTTCTCCCCTTGAATGAACGGTTCGAGGAATTTTTCATCTGCCCCTGCCACGAAACCACGCAGGCCGGTCTCGATGTTGACCATGTTCAGCAGCATGCTGTCGGCCTCGTCCAGTACCGCATGGGTGTGGTCGTTCCATTTCACCGTCTCGCGCAGCATGCTGGTCTTGATTACCGCGATCGCGATCAGCGCGAACGCCAGCGCCAGGATAGCGCCGAAGGTGAGCGTCATGCGCTTCTTGAGGGTCCATTCATTGATCACGGCAACTGGCCTTTCTGGTTTTGGGAAGCGACGAAACTCTGAGGTGTGGGTGCAAGGACTGCGCTTGGGTCTCGATCTTGCTGCTTGTATTGGTTCGGTAACCGATCAATTGAGGGGGCCTTTTTGGTCATTTGCTGGCATCGCGAGCAACGCCAGCCCTGGCCCGCCCGCCGCGTACCATCGCCGCATGACGCAAGACACCCAAGACCCCATTCACGAAGACCGCGTGTGGCGCGACGGCCACTGGACCGCGCGCGTGGTCAAAAACGAAGACGACGATGGCTGGGCCGTGGCCATGTTTCTGGACGGTGGCGCCGAGCCAGCGCTGGTGGGCCCCTGGACCATGGGGCGCGACAAGAAAAACCCCAAGCCGCTGGACACCAACGCCTTCAACACCCTGGTGAAAACCGCCAAGGAGGTGATTCGCCGCTCCGAGCAGCAGCGCTTTGCCGAGCTGAACAAAAACCTGAGCGTGACGGTGGGCGGGCGGCGCGTGCGCGTGGCGCTGGCCATCGTGCCGGACGAGGAGGGCGCCACCGCCACCCTGCGCGCCGAGGACGAGTTGGGCGACACGCTGGCGCTGGTGCCGGTGCCGCCCAGCTTCAAGCTCACCGTGTCCAGCGCCGAGGCCTGGGTGCTGGCCGGCTTCGAGAAGCCGCGCGGCTGATGGTCACCGTTTCAACAACCCACCCGAAAGCCCACACATGATCGATGGACTGGTGGCCGGCCGCCTGATGGGCGATGCCTCGCGCCGTGTAGACAAAGCGGGGCGCACCTACATCGTGGCCCGGGCGCTGGCGCGCAACCGGGCCGACGAGGAGTTCATCGTCAACGTGATCGCGTTTGACGAGGCGCCGGGCGCCGCCTTGCTGGCGCTTGCTGATGGCGACGCGCTCACGCTGGCCGGCGCGCTCACGCCCAAGGTGTGGACCGACAAGCAGGGCGTGGCCCGGCCCAGCCTGGACATGATCGCCACGCGGGTGCTGTCTGTGCGAGAGGCCTAGCAGGCTGCGCGGCAGAAGAATCGTGGGCTGCAAACCGCCCGCAGCGGTCAAAAGTGCTGGATGCCGCGGTATGCATCAGTGGCATACATCTTGCTGAGATCGTTGAATGCAAGATTGGTGTCCAAAATGGTGCAACAAGTGAGTTCCGTTTGCCGCTCGGCTTCTGATCAAGAGATTGCCCAAACACTGGCACCGCAGGCCTGGATACTGCGCCTCGCCGAGTCGCAGGTTGTCCAGCAAGATGGATCGCTGTCTGGGTTGAGTTTTGCGGTCAAGGACAACATCGATGTGGCGGGGCTAGCCACCACGGCGGCTTGTCCCTCTTTTGCCTTCACTGCGCCAGCGCATGCCCATGTGGTGCACAAGTTGCTCGGTGCTGGAGCGGCCTTGCAGGGGAAAACCAATCTTGACCAGTTTGCCTGCGGCCTCAACGGCACCCGATCCCCATATGGGGCCGTGCCCAATGCGTTCGATGCCTCCTATGTGTCGGGGGGCTCCAGCGCCGGCTCGGCTTATGTGGTGGCCACGGGACAGGTAGATTTTTCCCTGGGGACGGACACCGCCGGGTCGGGCAGGGTGCCAGCCGGACTCAACAACATTGTGGGATTCAAGCCCAGCAAGGGCCTGATCAGCACACGCGGGGTCTTGCCTGCCGCACAGAGCGTGGACTGTGTCTCCATCTTTGCGCTCACGGTGGATGTCGCCGCTCGGGTGTTGCAGGCCGCAATGGGCCCCGACCCGCTGGACCCCTTCTCGCGCGACTTGAACTTGTCTACACAAGCCCTGGGTAGCCGTTTTCGCTTTGGCGTGCCGTCCACACTGGAGTTTTTTGGCGATGTGGCAGCACAGGAAGCCTTTGCGCAAGCGATCGAGCGGCTCACCGCCATGGGCGGCGTGGCAGTGGTCATCGACTACACGCCACTGGCCCAAGCGGCCGCGTTGCTCTACGAGAGCGCGTTGGTGGCCGAGCGGTATGAGGCGATCCGGGACTTCTTTGACGCGCATGAAGACCAGGTGATTGAGCCGGTGCGCACCATCATCGCCAAAGGGCACCAATACAGTGCGGCCGACCTGTATCAGGCGCAAACGCAGCTGCATGCCTATGGCCAGCAAGCCGCCCCGATGTGGCAAAACATCGACGTGTTGCTGGTGCCCACGGCGCCCACCCACTACACCATCACCCAGATGCAGGCCGACCCCATTGCGCTCAACCGCAACCTAGGCTTCTACACCAATTTTGTCAACTTGCTGGATTACGCCGCCATTTCGGTGCCCAGCAGCATTCGCCCGGATGGCCTGCCTTTTGGCATCACCTTGATCGGTCAGTGCGGCAGCGACTGGCAGCTGGCCGAGCTGGGCCAGCGCTACCACCACGCCACTGGCTTGACGATGGGCGTCACGGGGCTGCCTTTGCCGGCGCCTGAGGCGCTCAGCGCTCTGGCAGCGAAAGCTCCCGGCCTGAAGGTCGCCGTGGTGGGTGCTCATCTGAGTGGCATGCCGCTGAACGGCCAGCTCACCGAGCGTGGTGCCAGCCTGGTTCAAGCCACCCACACCTCCAACCAATACCGTTTATATGCCTTGTCGGGCACCGTTCCTCCCAAGCCTGGACTCAAGCGGGTGGAGGCCCAAGGGGCGGCCATTGCTGTTGAGGTGTGGGACATCCCACTTGCCCAGGTGGGCAGCTTTCTGGCGCTCATTCCATCGCCGCTGGGTCTGGGCAAGCTGGAGCTGGCTGACGGCACCTGGGTCACCGGCTTTGTGTGCGAAGGCTACGCCCTGGACACCGCGCTGGACGTGACCACTCATGGCGGATGGCGCGCCTACATGGGCTCGCTCAAGCCTTGACTCGGCTCCCTTTCACCCCTTTCACCCGGCCCCTTCCATTCACCTGTAACCCAAGGAAACACCATGACTGACAACTCCAACCTTCTGAGCAAGCCTGTTGCATCCAGCCAAGCCACCGGGTCGTCCCGGCGGCAAGTGCTGCAAGGCGCGGGTGCCTTGCTGGGCACACTGGCCATGCCGGCCATCGTGCGGGCGCAAAGCGGCCCCAAAATTCGCGTCGGCTATTGGCCCATTGCGGCCGGTCTGCCTTTCTATGCCGCGGTTGAGCTGGGCTACTTCAAAGAAGCAGGCGTTAATGTCGAAGTTGTGCGCTTCGCCGCAGCTCAGCAAATCATGGAGGGCATGTTGGCAGATCGCATAGATGGCTGCGCCAATGGCACGGGATCTGCGAATATTGCAGTGGGAGAGATCGCCGCACCCGGTTCGTTCAAGATTTTTTGCTCCAATCCCAGCAACTTGAAAAACGTGCTCGATGTCGTCATTGTTCCGATAGCCAGCACAGCGAAAACCATTGCTGACCTGAAAGGGAAACGCATCGGATGCGGCCCTGGCATCCAGAACGTGACGCTGGCCAAAACAGTGCTGGAGCGCGGCGGCGCCACGGGTGTCACCGTGGTGGAGTTGCCCATTGGTCAGCACGTGGCCGCCCTGGCTGCAGGTCAACTGGACGGTGCCTACACGCTGGAGCCGACCGGCACCATCGGCCGCCTGAACGGCACCACCCGCCTGCTCGAAGCTGGCGTCATCGCCAAATACGTGTTGGGCGATCCCATGGCACCGTGGTTTGGCGGCTCTGCGGCCCTGACCTCGGCCTTCATCAAAGCCAACCCCGACGCTGCCAAAAAGTACATCGCCGCCTATGGCAAAGGCGTGGCTTATGTGCGCAGCAAGCCTGCCGAGGCGCGCCAGTTCCTCAAGGGCTACACCGCCATCGAGGGCGCGTTGACCAGCGAGGTGCCTTTGGCGGCCTACACCATGTACAACGAGTTCACACCGGCGGATATTGCCCATTTCCAGAAGTTCTTTGATCTGTTTTCGGAAAAAGGCATCTTCACCTCCCGCCTGATGGTGGACTCCATGCTCTACAAGGGGTAAAAAATGGCTGACTCCACCCCCATCCAGGCAACTGGTGCGGGGGCGCCTTGGGCGCCCCCAACGCAGCCCACCGCCAGGTCTTCAAACCCGCGCGTGCCCAGTTGGACCCGCATGATCCCCTTCATCGGGCCGGTTCTGCTGTTTGTTGTCTGGGATGTGGTGGTGCGCTTTGGCTTCATCAAGCCCATCTTGTTGCCTTCGCCGGCTGACACCATCACCAGCCTGATCAATGGGCTGGCGGGCGGGCCGCTGCTCAAAGACTTTGCGGTCACGCTGTGGCGCACGTTTCAGGCTTTCATGTTTGCCGCCGTGGTCGGTGTGCCGCTGGGCGTGGTACTTGGCAGCAACGAGCGGGCTTACCGGTCGGTGGAGTTTTTGGTTGACTTCTTTCGGTCCACGCCTTCGTCGGCCCTGATTCCTCTGTTTTTGATGGTCTTTGGCGTGTCCGACATCAACAAGGTGGCGATTGCCGCGTTTGGCGCCCTCCTGATTGTGGTGTTCAACAGCGCATATGGCGTCATCAACGCCCGCAAGCAGCGGGTGATGGCGGCAAAGGTCATGGGCGCCTCGCGGTGGCAGATTTTCAAGGATGTGCTGATCTGGGAGAGCCTGCAACCCAGCTTCGTGGGCCTGCGCTCGGCGGTGTCGATGGCACTGGTGATTGTGATCGTGGCCGAGATGTTCATCGGCTCAGACAGTGGCCTGGGCAACCGCATCATCAACTCGCAACAGGTGATGAATGTGCGTGACATGTATGCCTCCATTTTGGCAGCCGGGGCCATGGGCTACTCGCTCAACGTGTTGTTTTTGATGGCGGAGCGCCGCATTGTTCACTGGAGTGGCAGATGACTGAAGTGCTTAATGGCCCGGTGTATGCCGACGTCCCCGTGCCCATTTTCAAGCCCGGTCCGGTGGGCACTCACATCACCATCCGGGGTCTGACCAAGTATTTTGCGGGCTGGCCGCTGTACGAAAACTTTGACCTGGATATTCCGAAAAACAAAATTGTGTCCGTGTTCGGGCCCAACGGCTGCGGCAAGTCCACCCTGATCAACATGATTGCTGGACTGGTGCCCATCGACGCCGGCGAGATTTTGTTTGACGGCAAGTCGCTCAAAGACACCAAGATCGGCTACGTGTTCCAGAACTACCGCGAGGCCATGTTTCCCTGGATGCGCACCATCGACAACATTGCCTATCCGCTCAAGCTGGAGGGCAAATCCAAGGCCGAGGTCGACCGGCGCATGGCTGAGCTGGTGGCCTCGTTTGATGTGAAGTTTGACCTGAACCGCTACCCCTATGAGCTGTCGGGCGGCCAGCAACAAACGGCCTCCATCATGAGGGCGCTGGCACCCAAGCCCGAGGTGCTTTTTCTGGACGAACCGTTTTCTGCGCTGGACTTTGAGATGACGCTGTTCATCCGCGAGAAGCTGCAAGAAGTGTTCATGCAGACCGGCACGACCATGCTGCTGGTGTCCCATGACTTGGAGGAGGCCGTGTACCTGGCCGACGAGGTGCTGCTGCTCACCAAGCGCCCCACCAAAGTGGCTGAAATATTGCACTATGGCGACCCGCGTCCGCGCACGGTTGACACCTTGAGCGAGCCCAGCTTCATCCAGACGAAAAAGCAAAGTCTGGAAGTTTTCCAACGCGAGGTGCGGCGATGACTGAAAACCAAGTGCTTGCCTACGTCAAGGCCAGTGCCATGGCCCAAGGTTTGGTGCTGGATGACGAACGCGCCCAACGGGTCGCTGCGCACCTTGCTCGCACGGCGCACTTGGCGCAGTTGCTGGAGGGCGCGCCCATGACCGTGGAGGACGAACTGGCTGAGATTTATCAGCCTATGGCCTTCCAGCCGGCGTTCTACAAGGCAACGTAGGTATGAATTCAGTCGCAAAAGACCTCGCCCGGCTCAAGAGCCATGAGCTGGCCCAGGCCATCCGCCAGGGCGACATCAGCGCGCTGGAGGCAACCGAGGCCAGTATTGCCCGCATTGAACACACCGACGGCGCCGTCAATGCCTTCACCGGCAAATCCTTCCAGCGGGCATTGCGGGAGGCTGCTGCGGTGGACGCGCTGCGGTCACGTGGTGAGGTCTTGGCGCCCTTGGCCGGGGTGCCCTATGCGGTAAAGAACCTGTTTGACATTGAGGGCGAGGTTACTTTGGCCGGTTCCCAGGTCAACCGAAGCCATGCACCGGCAGCACATGACGCCTTTTTGGTGTCCCGCCTGCAGTCGGCGGGTGCCGTCCTGATGGGTTCGCTGAACATGGACGAGTACGCCTACGGCTTCACCACCGAGAACACTCACTACGGCCCGACCCACAACCCGCATGACTTGAGCCGGATTGCGGGTGGTTCATCGGGTGGCTCAGGGGCTGCGGTGGCGGCGGGGCAGGTGGGCGTGAGTTTGGGCTCGGACACCAATGGCTCGATTCGGGTGCCCGCCTCGCTGTGCGGGGTTTGGGGCCTGAAGCCCACGTTCGGGCGTTTGTCGCGCCGGGGCAGTTACCCGTTTGTGCACAGCATTGACCATCTGGGCGCGTTTGCTGACTCCGTGAATAGTCTGGCGATGGTGTATGACGCCTTACAAAGCCCCGACCCGCTGGACCCCGGTTGCCACGCCCTGAGCGTGCAAGCGGTGGGTGATCTGGCGCCAGGGATCGACGGCCTGCGCATCGGCGTGCTGGGCGGCTATTTTCAGGACAACGCCAGCCCTGCTGCTCGTGAAGTAGTGTCCATAGCCGCCCATGCTTTGGGCGCCACCGACCTGGTGGAGTGGCCCGACGCCGCTCTGGGTCGCGCAGCGGCTTTCATCATCACCTCCGCTGAAGGCGGCAGCCTCCACCTGGACGACCTGCGCACTCGGGCGGATGACTTCGAGCCCTTGTCGGTGGACCGATTCATTGCCGGTGCCCTCACTCCCGCGCACTGGTATGTGCGCGCACAACGCTTCAGGCGGATTTACCGGGACCGGGTCAACGCCCTGTTTCAGCACTGGGATGTGTTGCTTGCGCCGGCCACTCCGGTCAGCGCCACCCGGATTGGCGCCGAGTGGATAGAGATCAACGGCACACAACATCCAGCGCGGGCTTCCATGGGTTTGCTGACGCAGCCCATCTCGTTTGCCGGTTGCCCGGTGGTGGCTGCCCCACTTTGGCCCGATGGCACCCAAGGCATGCCCATTGGCGTTCAGCTGATAGCCGCGCCCTGGCGCGAGGACTTGGCCCTGCGCGCCGCGCATGCGCTGCAAGCCGCGGGGGTGGCGCATCTCAAACCTGTGGACCTCTGACATGGAAATCAATTTGCCCGATGTGCTCGCCGAAGTAAGTCAATGTTCAGATCGCTATGAACAAGCTTTGGTGAGCAACGACGTGACCGTGCTGGACGAACTATTCTGGAACAGCCCACACACGCTGCGTTACGGGGTTACCGAAAACCTCTATGGCCATGAAGCCATTTGCGCCTTTCGGGCCGGGCGCCCCACACAAGGGTTGGCTCGCACCATTTTGAAGGCGGTCATAACCACCTATGGTCGCGACACAGCGACCGTCAATCTTGAGTTTCAGCGCGCCGGCAGCACACACACCGGCCGTCAGAGCCAAACCTGGCTGCGCACGCCGCAGGGCTGGCGCGTGGTGGCGGCCCATGTGAGCCTGCTCACTTAGCCGAGCGTGAGCATTGTGTCTGCCTGGGCTGCTGGCCTCAAAGCGGGCGTCGCTTCAGCGGTTGATGGTGTGTCACCGTTCTTGACGATGACCAAGCGTGTGCCAGTGCTGAAACGGACATTCCCACACACGCTCAGCGGCGCGCGCGCGCCGCGTTGTCGGCAATGCCTTGCGCGAAACGATCCAGCAGCGCCTCGGGCAGGTCGTGGCCCATGCCGGGGATGAGGTCGGTTTCGGCGCCGGGGATGCGCTCGGCCAGGTCGTGGCCGCAGGCCACCGGCACCAGCGGGTCGGCGATGCCATGCACGATGCGGGTGGGCGCGGTGATGCGCGAGAGCAGCGGGGT
>JAIFNE010000004.1 GCA_020047875.1 Hydrogenophaga sp. | reverse complement strand
TCTTGAACCACGGCCTGCCGCAGCAGCGGCACCACCGTCAGCCGCTCCTGGTATTGCGCCAGGTCGTACTGGCCCTTCCACCACTGGCTCAGGCTGTCGTCGCTGGCGGTCACGCTGAGCACCGGCGCAGCAATGCGGCGGTAGGCGGCCAGTGCCTCTTCCACCTGATAGAGGTGAGCGCTGATGATTTTGTGCGCCGGGTCGCCCAGGATGGCCCAGCGGCCCTGCGCATCGGGCTGAGCCCAGTGCTGCGCCAGCCAGGCGGCCTTGTCGGGCGGCAAGCGCGGGTTGGTCTTCATCAGGCGGCGCGCCACGCCCTCGGCGTTGTCGTAGGTCTTCAGATCCGCTTCGCCCCGGTGCAAGGTCTTGATCTGGTCGATCCATTTGGCGTAGCGCTCGGGCGCCTGGGCGGGCCGCGTTTCGGGCAGGCCGAAGCCCTCCAGATTGATCAGGCGGCGAATGCGCGCGGGGCGCACGCCGCTGTACATCATGGCGATGTTGCCGCCCATGCTGTGGCCCACCAGGTCCACCGGCTGGTCGCCTGCAACGTGGTCGAGCAGCAGATCGAGATCGGCAAGGTAGTCGGCAAACCAGTAGCTGTCCGGGGCGGTGCCGGCGCTGCGCGTCAGGCCAAAGCCGCGCCAGTCCGGCGCGATCACATGGCACTCACCAGCCAGCGCGTCGACCGTGAATTGCCAGGAGGCCGACACGTCCATCCAGCCATGCAGCAACACCAGCGGCGCCTGGCCGGGGATCGGTTCACCCCACTCGCGCAGGTGGTACTGCAGGTGGCGGATAGGGAAAAACGTGCTGCGTGAGGTGCGCCGGGCTTGGTACATTCGATCCATCATAAGGAACGAGCAGGAGCGCCGGCATGGGTCAGAGTCAAGGCAGCGACACGCGCGCTGATCACGGCCACGAAGCACTGCACCAGCGATTTTGCTGGCAGGTGCCAGAACATTTCAATATTGCCACCGTGTGTGCGCAGCGCTGGGCCAGCGCGCCGCATAGCGCCAGCAACACGGCGGTGATCGCCTGCTCGCCGGGGCAGGCCGACCACCACCACAGCTACGGCGAGTTGCAGGCGCAGGCCAACCGGCTCAGCCATGTGCTGCAAGCCCTCGGCGTGCAGCGCGGTGACCGGGTGGCCATCGTGATGCCGCAGCGCTTCGAGACCGCGGTGGCCTACATGGCGGTGCTGCAGCTCGGCGCGGTGGCCATGCCGCTGTCGCAGCTGTTTGGCCCCGAGGCGCTGCAGTTCCGGCTGCACGACAGCGAAACCGTGCTCGCGCTGTGTGACGCCAGCACGCTGAGCGCGGTGCTGTCGGTGAGCGCCCATTGCCCGGTGTTGCACACCGTGATCTCGGTCGACGCCCAGGCCACTGGCGCCACTGCGCTCGACTGGACCGCGGTGCTGGCCCAGGCGGCCGCTGATTTCCGCCCGGTTCAGACGCTGGCCGACGAGCCCGCGGTGCTCATCTACACCAGCGGCACCACCGGCAACCCCAAGGGCGCGCTGATTCCGCACCGCGCGCTGATCGGCAACCTGAGCGGTTTTGTTTGCAGCCAGAACTGGTTTGGTTTTGATCCGCACGACGCCTCAGTGCCCTCGCAGGCGGTGTTCTGGTCGCCGGCCGACTGGGCCTGGACCGGCGGCCTGATGGACGCCCTGCTGCCCACGCTGTACTTTGGCCGGCCCATCGTCGCCTTCAACGGGCGTTTCAGCCCGCAGACCGCACTGGATTTGATGCAGCGCCATCGTGTCACCCACACGTTTCTGTTTCCCACGGCGCTGAAGGCGCTCATGAAGGCCTACCCCAAGCCGCGCGAGCATTTTTCGCTGCAGCTGCAAGCGATCATGAGTGCGGGCGAAGCGGTGGGCGACGCGGTGTTCACCTACTGCGAGCAGGAACTGGGTGTGACGCTGAACGAGATGTTTGGCCAGACCGAAATCAACTACGTGGTGGGCAATTGCAGCATGCGCTGGCAAGGCCAGAAGCGCTCAGACCAGGGTGACCTGGTCGGCTGGCCTTCCAAGCCGGGCAGCATGGGCAAGGCCTACCCGGGGCATCGGGTGGCCGTGATCGACGAGGCGGGCAACGAATGCCCCGAGGGCGTGCCGGGCGATGTGGCGGTGCACCGCCTGGACCGCCATGGACATCCCGACCCGATCTTTTTTCTGGGCTACTGGAAAAACGAGGCGGCCACACGCGCCAAGTTCACCGGGCCGGTGAACGACAGCTGGTGCCGCACCGGCGACATGGCGGTGCGCGATGCCGACGGATACCTCTGGTACCAGGGCCGCGCGGACGACATGTTCAAGGCCGCGGGTTACCGCATCGGGCCCAGCGAGATCGAAAACTGCCTGGTCAAGCACCCAGCGGTGGCCAATGCCGCGGTGGTGCCCATGCCAGATGCCGAGCGCGGCGCGGTGGTGAAGGCCTATGTGGTGCTGGCGCAGGAATACCTGTCGGCAGCGCCCGGCCGCTCGCTGAATACCCCTGCGTTCGTGCAGGCCCTGGTGGACGAATTGCAGGCGCATGTGAAGGGCAAGCTTGCGCCCTACGAATACCCCAAGCAGATCGAGTTTGTCGAATCGCTGCCGATGACCACCACCGGTAAGGTGCAGCGGCGGGTGCTGAGGCTGCAGGAAGAGCAGCGGGCCAAAGAGAAAGCCGCAAAGCCCTGAGACCTTGCGGCTTTGCAAGCCTTCAGGCAGCGCTGCCCGAGGCTCAGCGGCTCACTTCTGCGCGGGCTCGGCCACGTAGATTTCCACACGACGGTTTTGCGCACGGCCTTGGGCCGTGCCGTTGTCGGCGATCGGCTCGCGCGAGCCCCGGCCATCGATGGCAAAGCGGGTTGGTGACACGCCGCGGGCCACGAGGAAGTCGCGCGTGCTGTTGGCGCGGTTGAACGACAACGGGTTGTTCACCGCATCGCTGCCGGTGCTGTCGGTGTGGCCGACGATGGCCACGGCGGTCACCGGGTTGGCGTTGAGCGTGTTGGCGAACTGCCCGAGCACGCGCTGCAGCGTGGGGCTCACGGCGGCGCTGCCGGTGGCAAAACCCGCGTCGGCCGGCACGTCCAGCTTCAAGCGGTTGTCCGCGGTCTGGCTCACGCCAATGCCGGTCCCGGCGGTCGCGGCTTCCATCGCGCGCTTTTGCTCCTGCATCCTGGTCGACCAGATGTAGCCGCCCAGCGCACCAGCGCCCGCACCGATCACGGCACCCTGGGTTGCGCCCTTGGAGCCACCGGTGGCAGCGCCCAGCAGCGCGCCCGCCACCGCGCCAATGCCGGCGCCCTTGGCTGCACCGGTCTGGGTTTCGCTCATGTTGGCGCAGCCGCTGAGCGCCACGGTGGCGGCAAGGGCGGTGATGGTCAGGCCGCGGGTGATGTGGGTCAGTTGTTTCATGTTCGATGCTCCAGATGGAGTTGTTGATGGACGGATGAAAAGCTCAGCCTGGGTCGGTTGCATCACCATCGGCACACGCCGGGGCGTGCTGGTGATGACTGCGTGGCAACCCGATGCCCCCTAAACTTACACCCCGGCCTAACCCTTTGGCATCAATCCGACCCTGACTTTACAAAGAATTGCATGAAACACGTTCCACTGGGCACCAGCGCGCTGCAAGTTCCGCCCATCTGCCTGGGCACCATGACCTTCGGTGAGCAGGTCAATGAAGCCGACGCGCACAGCATCCTGGACCGCTCGATCGAACGCGGCGTCAACTTCCTCGATGCAGCCGAGATGTATTCGGTGCCCGCTCGCGCCGAAACCTTCGGCGCCACCGAAACCATCCTTGGCAACTGGTTCGCCAGAGATGCGAGTTTGCGCAGCAAGGTGGTGCTGGCGACCAAGGTGGCCGGCCCGTCGCGCGGCATGCCGTGGATTCGCGGCGAGAACGCTGGCGTGAGCAAGGCCGAGATCCTCAAGGCCTGCGACGACAGCCTGCGCCGCCTGAAGACCGATGTGATCGACCTGTATCAAATTCACTGGCCGGCGCGCAACGTGCCAGCGTTCGGTCTGCTGAGCTTTGATCCCACCAAAGACAAACCGTGTGCCTCGGTTTTGGAGCAGCTCGAAGCCATGGCCGAGCTGGTCAAGGCGGGCAAGGTCAGGGCCATCGGCTTGTCCAACGAATCGCCGTATGGCGTGCACGAATTCGTGCGCCTGGCCGAGCAGCACGGCCTGCCGCGCGTGGCCACGGTGCAGAACCCGTATTGCCTGATCAACCGCAGCTTTGAGAACGGTCTGGACGAGACCTGCCACCGCCTGGGTGTGTCGCTGCTGGCGTATTCACCGCTGGGCTTCGGTCTGCTGACGGGCAAGTACGACGAGACCGGTTTGGTGGGGGACGCCGGACGCATGGCCTTGTACGAGTCGATGCGCAAGCAGCGCTGGGGCCGGCCCGAGGCGCTGGACACCGCGCGCCGCTACAACACGCTGGCTCGCCAACACGGCCTCACGCCATCGCAAATGGCGCTGGCTTTTTGCTACACCAGTTGGCGCGTGGCCAGCACCATCATTGGCGTGACCTCGCTGGCCCAGCTCGATCAGTGCCTGGATGCCTGGGGCACCGCGCTGTCCCCCGACCTGCTGGCCGAGATCGACAAAATCCGCTGGGAGCATCGGGATCCCGCCCAGTGAGAGAGGCACCCCCGCCGCGCTTCGCGCGACCCCCTCAAGGGGGCGATGCCTGTGGCCCGGCAAAGCCGGTTCCACGTCATCTCTGATAAGAGCCCCTGTTTGCCTGAGACGCTTCCATGGTCAAAAAGTCCCACGTCTCTGAAACGCCTGCCACCGCCTGGCTCAGGGCGCATGGCGTGGCGTTTACCGAGCATCCCTACGAATACCTGGAACACGGGGGCGCGCAGCACAGCGCGCAGGTGCTCGGGCTGGACCCGTTCGCCGTGGTCAAGACCCTGATCATGCAAGACGAGGCAGCCAAGCCGCTGGCGGTGCTCATGCATGGCAACCGCACCGTGTCCACCAAAAATCTCGCGCGCCAGATCGGCGCCAAGTCCATCGAGCCATGCAAGCCCGAGGTGGCGAACCGCCACAGCGGGTATCTGGTGGGCGGGACGTCGCCGTTTGGCCTCAGGCGTGCCATGCCGGTGTTTGTTGAATCCACCGTTCTGCGTTTGCCAGCGATCTGGATCAACGGTGGGCGGCGCGGGTACCTGGTGGGCATCGACCCCGCGGTGCTCGCTGGGCCGCTGGGCGCCCGGGCGGTGGACTGTGCGCTGGCAGAATAGCGCGGCCCCGCGCCCGAGCGCGGTCTGAATCACTGAGGAAACTTCGTTGTCCATGCTCTACCCCCTGCTGGCCACCCTGGCCGCTTACCTGATCGGCTCGCTGTCGTTCGCCGTGCTCGTGAGCCGCTCCATGGGCCTGAACGACCCGCGCACCTATGGCAGCAAAAACCCCGGCGCCACCAACGTGCTGCGCTCCGGCAACAAGGCGGCCGCCGTCATCACCTTGCTGCTGGACGCGCTCAAAGGCTGGCTGCCGGTGGTGGCTGTGAAGTGGTGGGGCGAGGCCTGGGGCCTGGGCGATGGCACGGTGGCGCTGGTGGGCCTGGCGGCGTTTCTCGGTCACCTGTTTCCAGTGTTCTTCCGCTTTCAAGGCGGCAAGGGCGTGGCCACTGCCGCTGGCGTGATCCTGGGTTTTGAGCCCTGGCTGGGGCTGGCCGCGCTGCTCACCTGGGTGATCGTGGCCTTCTTCTTCCGCTATTCGTCGCTGGCGTCCATCGTGACGGCGGTGTTTGCGCCCACCTTCTATCTGTTCGGCCGGGGCATTGCCTGGGCTGCGCCGGCTGACATGCTGCTCAGCCTGGCGGTGATGGGCATCTTTCTGGTCTGGCGCCATGCCGAGAACATCAACCGTTTGCTGGCGGGCAAGGAAAGCAAGCTCGGGAGCAAAAAGGCATGAGCGGAGAAATCGTTCGCCATGGCATGGCCTCGCGCTACAGCGAGGCCGCGGTGTTCAACGGCGTGGTGTATCTCGCCGGCATGGTGCCCGAGCGCGGAGACACCGACATCCGGGGTCAGACCGAAGACGTGCTGGCGCAGGTGGCGCTGCGGCTGGCCGAGGCCGGGAGTGACAAGTCGCGCATCTTGCGCGCGCAGATCTACCTGAGTGACATCGCTGACATCGCAGCGATGAACGCCGTCTGGGACGCCTGGGTGGTACCCGGCGCCGCGCCGCCACGCGCCACGGTGCAGGCCGCGCTGGCCGATCCGGGCTGGAAGATCGAAATCGTGGTGACCGCGGCGCAGGCCACCGGCTGACTGCTCAGAATCGCCGTTCCAGGGTGAGCTGATCGTTGGTGCGCTGCATCTGAAAGCGCGTCAGAAAACTGTTGCCCAGCAGCACATACGGCATGGGCTGCGGCAGCACGATGGCGGCCACGTCGTACACCTGTGCATCCCCCACACGCACGCGCGACAGCTGCACCCGGTAGCCGGTGGCTCGGCCGTTGGCGGTGCTCACCTGAACCGGCTGGCCCTGTTCGAAGGGAAGGTTGATGCGCCGGGCATCGGCTTCGCTCAGGACCACCTGCGAAGCCCCGGTGTCCACCATGAACTGAACTTCCCGCCCATTGATCTGGCCGCTGGGCAAAAAGTGTCCGCGGGCGTCCGCGGTGAGCACGATGCGCGCCGCACCGGCGGTGGGTGCCGCGCCGCGCCCCACACTCACCGGCGCCTCACCGACTTGCAGCGTCTGCCGCTGGCCACCGACCGACAGCGTGGCCGACTCGCCCTGCGTGCCCAGCAGGGTAACCCCCTGATGGGTCTGGCCAGGACTCAGAAACCGCGGTGCAGCGCCATCGATGATCAGCAGTGCCTTTGGGCCAGCAACGCCCGACAGCGCCACCGATTGAGCCCAAGCCCCATGGCTCAGCGCCAGCAGGGCAATGGCCAGCAGGCGATGCGTGTGCATGAATGGACTCGCTTCAGGGTGCAGCGCGGGCGGGGGGGGCGGCGGTCAGTCTCTGAAGTTGTCGAACGACAGCGGCAGATCCTTCAGTTCGCTGCGAATCAGCGCCATGGCGGCTTGCAGGTCGTCACGCTTGGCGCCGCTCACCCGCACCGCATCGCCCTGAATGGCGCCCTGCACCTTGAGCTTGCTGGCCTTGAGCGCCTGCTGAATCTTCTTGCCGTCTTCGGTGCTGATGCCGTTCTTGACCTTCACCACCTGCTTCACCTTGTCGCCGCCGATTTTTTCGACCTTGCCGACATCCAGAAACCGCACATCCACACTGCGCTTGGCCAGTTTGTTGCGCAGCACCTCTTCCACCTGCTGCAGCTGGAAGTCGGCGTCGCCAAACAAGGTGATTTCCTTGTCTTTCAGTTCGATACCGGCGCTGGTGCCCTTGAAGTCGAACCGGGTGCCAACCTCGCGGGCGACCTGATCCACAGCGTTTTTCACCTCAACAAAATCGGCTTCGAGAACGGTGTCAAAAGAGGGCATGGCGGGTTTCCTGCGGGGCTGAATGAGACAATCCGGGCATGTTAGTCGAGAACCAGGTGGCTCTTCAGCCACACAACACGTTCGGCATCGCCGCTCGCGCCCGAAAGCTGATACGCGTGCAGGATGTCGCTGCGCTGCAGGCCTTCATGGCAACGCCTGCCTGGTCGGCGGCGGTGGCTGAGTCGCTGCCATTTGTGCTCGGTGGAGGCAGCAACTTGGTGCTTACGGGCGATGTGAAGCCGCTGGTGCTCAAGGTCGAGATTGGCGGGCGCCAACTGGTGGAAGACACCGACAAAGGCTGGGTGGTGGAGGCCGGCGCGGGCGAGCCCTGGCACCGCTTCGTGGCCTGGACCCTGGACCACGGCTGGCCAGGGCTGGAAAACCTGGCGCTGATTCCCGGCTCGGTGGGCGCTTCGCCGGTGCAAAACATCGGCGCCTACGGCGTGGAGCTGCAAGACCGCTTTCACTCGCTCGATGCAATCGACCTCAAAACCGGCCAGTCCTTCACGCTGGATGCCGCGCAGTGCGGTTTCGGCTACCGCGACTCGGTCTTCAAACACACGCCCAGCGACGCGCGCAGTTTTGGCCTCGCTGGCCGCGCACTCATCACCCGGGTGCGGTTTTTTCTGCCCAAGCCCTGGAAGCCGGTGCTGGGCTACCTGGACCTGGAGCGCAAGATGCAGGCCTCTGGCAACCAGGCGCCAAATGCCCGCCAGATTTTCGACTGGGTGGTGGACATTCGCAGCGCCAAGCTGCCCGACCCGGCGCTGATTGGCAACGCCGGCAGTTTCTTCAAAAATCCCACCGTCACGGCCGAGCAGTGCGCCGACATCATCGCGCGCGAGCCCAAGGTGGTGCACTACCCCATGGCCGACGGCAGCATCAAGCTCGCCGCCGGCTGGTTGATCGACGCCTGCGGCTGGAAAGGCAAGAGCGTGGGCAACGCGGCGGTGTACGAGAAACAGGCGCTGGTGCTGGTGAACCGCGGCGGCGTTGCCAACCCTTGCACCGGCGGCGAGGTCATGACCCTGGCCAAAGCCATTCAAACCAGCGTGTACGAGCGCTTTGGCATCCGGCTGGAGCCCGAGCCGGTGGTGATCTGACGGTCGGGGTCAGCCGGTAACGGTCTCCGCAATCAGCACGTTGGCCGGGATGCCCAGACGCTGGTGCAGCCGGCGAATCATTGCCAGCGTCAACGGACGCCTGCGGTTCAGCACTTCGTAGACGCGGTTGCTCTTGCCAATGATCGGCTCAAGATCCTTGACGGACAGGCCGCTTTGCTCCATCCGGAATTTGATGGCCTCTACCGGATCGGGTGGAGGAATGGGCACGTGCTTGGCTTCATAGGCCTGCACCAGCGTGGTCAGGATGTCCAGACGATCACCCTCCGGCGTGCCCAGATCAGGGTCGGACTCCATCAGGGCCGAAATCTCCTTGAGGGTGGCCTTGTGGTCGGCTTCGGTGTGGATGGGGCGAATGTCCATGCGGTTCTCCTTGGCCAGTCAGACCGACTCGATGGTTTCAGCGTCCACGGCATCGTATGCCTTGTGGGTGCCGATGAATTTGACGTAAACGATCTGCAGTTTGTAGGCAATGGCCACGATCAGCCGGTATTCATTGCCTTTGATGTTGAAGACCACACGACGGTTCTTCAGCACGCTGGCGGTGCGGTACTGCGCCTTGATGTCAGCTGGCTGGCCCGAGGTCGCGTTGGTCGCTTCTTCGTACCAGGCTCTGAGCGGCTGCTCGGCGTCAGGATGTCGCTCCCAGAAAGCTCGAAGGGTGGACACGGCAATCACGCGCATGGCTTGAAATATAGTCCCAAAATGGGACCTTGGCAACCGTTGGTGTTTTCAGGTTCGTTCCGGTGTCCTCACTGCGAACCAAGAAGGAGCCGACGTCCGACTGCTCACCGGCCCGCCACCTTCCCCAGCCAGGCCTCCAGCGGCCAGCGGTGGTGGCCGCTGGCCTTTGCCATCACCAAGGCCGTGCTCCACAGCAGCAGCGAGAACACCAGCATGCCGCCCAGGCCCGGCCGCCAACCCAGACCGACGCCGCTGAACAACAGCACGCACAGCAGGCCGTGGCCGATGTACAGCGTCAGCGTGCGCTGACCCAGAGGCGCCAGCGCCAGCAGCCAGGACGCGCTGCGTGCGTGCTGTGCCAGGGCGGTCACCATCACCATCGACAACAGCGGGCCGACGGAATAGCCCATCACCTCCACCATGCCCTGCGCGTCGCGGTGGCCTGCGAAATGCATGTAACTCAAGCCGTAAGCCGCGTTGGCCAGCAGCGCCGGCCACGCCCACGCCCGCAGCAGCCGCTGGCGTTGGCCCTGCCAGCGCGGGTGGGTCAGCCATCGCAGGCGCGCAGCGGCAATGCCCGCCAGCATCAGCAGGCGCAGCAAGGGAATGGCCAATAACAGGGTGCCCGACTGGATGATGAGGTAGCCCACCAGGTTGAGCGACCAGAACTCGGTCCAACGGGCCACATCGGCGAAGTTGGGTTCTGGATCGGTACCCGTTTCAGCGGCCCCCATCAGCATCAGACCGGTCAGCGCCACGGTGCCGACCGCGAACACCACAGCCCAGACCAGGGCTCGGCGCATCTGCCCGCGCAACCGGTTCCATGGCATGCGAACGTGGTTCAGCAGCAACCAGCCGACCAGCGCGTACATGGTGAGGATGTCACCAAAAAAAATGAACACGCCATGCAGCACGCCCAGCAGCAGCAGCCACTTCTGTCGGCGCCGCGCCCGGTCCGTGGCTGTAGAGGCGGGTTGGCCCCGCTGAGCCATCACCAAGCCCATGCCGAACAGAAAGGCGAGGATCGGCAAGGCCTTGCCCTGCACGCCAAAAGCGTAAAAGCCCTGCAACGCCAGGGTGGCGCCCCCACTGCCTGCCGCGTGTTCCCCCAGCACCGGGCCCAAGGGTCCGCTCAAGTAGCCTGCGGCATTGATCAGCAAAACGCCCAACAGCGCCAGGGCGCGCAGGGCATCCGGAAAAGGGTCGCGAACACTCAAGGCGCCGACTCAGGATGGGTGCAAACCGGGAGCCATTCGTTACTTCTTCTCGGGGTCCGAAACTTGAGGTCTTGCCGTTTGTCTTGGTCGGTTTGATTGGAAATTCATTTCATCTCAATTTTGGGAACGAATAGGGGAGATCTGTCAGGCAAAAGACAAGGTCTGATGCCTGCGAAATTGGAATCTGACCCCGATTTCAG
>JAIFNE010000185.1 GCA_020047875.1 Hydrogenophaga sp. | reverse complement strand
CCGCGCCCTTGAAGGTGACCACCATGCCCAGAAAGGTGCCGAGCATGCCGAGCATCACCAGCAGGCCGATCAGATACGGCGTGAGCGCCAGGCCGGGCAACGCGCCGCGCTCGCCCTCGATGCGCTGGCGCACCGCGCTCTGCAGCGACGCGGGCACCTGGGGCAACCAGTCGGCCAGCTGCTGCAGCGGCTGCGGCACGCTGGCCACGGCGCTTTGTGGTCTGGCCGAAGGCGCGCAACTCCCAGGCGCCACCCAGGTAAACGCCGGCTATCAGCAGCGTCATGCCCAGGGCGAAGGCGCTGGTGCCCACAAAGCCGCTGGCCACCCAGGCCACCACGGCCAGGCCGGTGAACAGGGCAAACCAGAACAGGGCGCGAAAGGAAGCGGTGGGGGACATGTCAGGGTTTCTCAAAAACGATTCGCGTCATGCGCCGCAGCGCACACCACGGCGCTGGCCGGGCGCGGCCATCGGTGCGGTGCCATTGGCGGGACGAGATACAGCGGCGCGAGGGCGTCATCCGGGCACCGATTCGATCAGGCCCATCACGGGCTGCAGGCGCAGATCCAGCTCGGCGAGCAGCACCTGCTCGAACTCGTTGGCAAAGGTGTGCAGCCAGCGCTGGCCTTCGGTGGCGGTGTCAGGCGCCTGCGCAGCCTGCGCGCGCAAGGCGGCAAAGCGCGCCTTGAGCAACACCGGCAAGCCACTGAGCAGGCGCTGCTCGCGCCCGGCCAGCAGTGGCTCCAGGGCGGCGTCGAGCGCGGCGAGCTGCGCCAGTTCGGGCGTGGCTTGGGCCAGCGCCTGGCGCACATGAGCGCGTAGCGCCTCCACACTCAGTTCCATGCGGCGCTGCAGGTCGTTCAGGCGGTGGTGGTGCAGCGCCCATTCGGTGTCCGGGTCGCTCGGGTCGGGCGGGTGCGCCGGGTCGCGCGCGGTGATGGACTGGGTGAGCACCGCGCGCGTGCGCTGCAGCTCGCGCTGCAATGCGATGTGCAGCAGCGGCAGATCGGGGTGCGGCGTAGCGCGGCGGGCGGCCGCGGCGCCAGCGGCCGCCACCGCCGCCTGGGTGGCGCGCAGGGCAATCGCTTCGTTCACGTTCAGCCACTGGCCCAGGCGTTCAGCCACATCCTGCCGGGGCTCGGCTGGGCCCTCGGGCAGCCAGCTGGCGAGCTGGCGCACAAGGAGCCTGTCGGACTTGGGAAGCGCCGGCTGCAAAGCGGCCGCCGGGCTATGGGGCGGCGAATCGGGCAAAAACTGTCCTCGCTGGGGCCGCTTTTCGCTGTCGGCGTCCCAAGCCCGACAGGCTCCTGGGGGTGTGGCGTTGAAACTGCTGAGCAAAACCATGACCTGGGGGCAAAGCGTGCCCCTCCATTGCGTGAAAACCGGGAAAAACGGGGGATTGACCAGAAACCCGCCCGGCCAGCGGCCCGCTGGCGAGCCGAAAACCATCGGTCAGCGGGCGGTGGCAACCCAACCAGACCCCAGCGGGACCGGGGTGGCGAGGGTGAGATTATTCCCGCTGTCCAAACTGCCCCATTTTTAAGCAGCGCCCGGCGGGCTCATCGGGATGCAATCGCGCTGGCTTCGCTCAGGGTCAGATGTGCGGCGACACCTGAGCGCAACCGGCGGGCGGTGCGAGATCTTCTTTGCCCAACTGGTGCTCCATACCAAAGCGGATCAGTGCGGCCGTGCTGTCGAGCTGCAGCTTTTCCAGCACATTGCGCTTGTGGGTGCTCACGGTTTTGATGGACAGGTGCAGGTCGTGCGCGATGTCCACCGGCCGCTGGCCTGCCACCAGCCGGCGCACGACTTCCAGCTCCCGGTTGGTGAGCGCATCGAGGCGCGGCTCCTGCTGTCCGCCATTGAGTTGTTGCAGCAGGCGTTCGGCCACGTTGGGCGTCACAAACATGCCACCTTCCGCCACCTTGCAAACCGCCTTCACCAGATCGGCGGAGGCGCTGTCCTTGGTGAGATAGCCGCGGGCGCCCGCCTGAAAGGCACGCAGCGCGTACTGCTCCTCGGCGTGCATGGAGAGCACCAGCACCGCCACCTCGGGGAACTCCGACCGGATGCGCGCAATGAGGTCCAGCCCGCTCATGCCGGGCATGGACAGGTCAACGATGGCCAGATCGAACTGACCTGATCGCAGGCATTCCAGGGCCTGAAAGCCGCTGGAGGCCTCGGTGATGACCCAGCCGTGGGACTTCGGATCGAGCACCCGCGCCAAGCCTTCGCGCACCACGGTGTGGTCGTCCACCAAAAGCAAATTCAGGACGCCGACATCATGCGCAACCAATACGTTGTGATCAGCACCGAAGTTCATCGATCGCTCCAGGGTTCAGGGTGGCTGGCTGGGGGTCGGCGGGTGGCAGACGGGCTGCACACGGGGCCAACCAACACGCACCGCGCGCGCTGCCAGGCGGCGCGTTGCAGACGCTGCGCTTCCCGCACCGGGTGCGCGCTTCTCCTGCCAAGGTTACGCCAAGCATCGGCTGGCGGCGCGTGCGGCGCAGCAAATAGGAAGAGTCTTAGTTGCTTCCCTCAGAAGGCGCTGACACCGCGCGGCGAATGTCTCAGGCCATCGGGCGGCGCCGTCTGATGGTGCAGCGCGGGGGTTTGTCGGAAAGTGGGCATGGGCGCAGGTCGGCTGCGCAAACACCCTGCCCAAGTGGCCCGGTTCACCGCTCCAGGGGCTGCGATGGCCTGGAGCGATGGCCCAGAAATCGAGACAAAACAGCTGCCATGAACGCGCTTTCGAACCTTGTGGAAACCCGCCTTGCTCAGCTCTCCAGCCCGCTGGCCCTGGAGTGGCCGGGTGGGCGCGCCGGGCGCGCCAGCGCACCGGTTCGCGTGACGCTTCGGCAACCGGGCTTGCTGCCCTCGCTGGCGCTGGGCCAGATTGGCGAGCTGGCCGATGCCTATGTGCGCGGCGATCTGGAGATCGACGGCGATCTGAACGAGGTGATGGCCATCGCCGCGGAACTGGCCGGCGACCCGGTGCAACTGGGGCGCGCCTCGTTGGCCAGCAGGCTGCTGCACCGCCTGCGCTCGCACTGGCGACACCGCCCGCAGCGCGACGCGCAGCAGGTGCAGTTTCACTACGACCTGTGCGACGCCTTCTACGCGCTGTGGCTGGACCCGATGCGGGTGTATTCCTGCGCCTACTTTGAAACCCCCGACATGACGCTCGACCAGGCGCAGGAAGCCAAACTGGCGCTGATCTGCCGCAAGCTGCAGCTGCGCCCGGGCCAGCACCTGCTGGACGTGGGCGCGGGCTGGGGCGGGCTGCTGCTGTGGGCAGCAAAGCACCACGGCGTGCGCGCCACGGGCATCACACTGTCACGCGACCAGCAAGCCCACGCCACGCGGCTGATCGAGCAACACGGTCTGAGTGACCGGGTCGAGATGCGGCTGATGGACTACCGCTCCCTGCCGCGGTCGGAGACGTTTGACTGCGTGGCCTCGGTGGGCATGCTGGAGCACGTGGGCAGCAGCCAGCTCGACACCTACTGCGCCACGCTGCAGCGGCTGTTGCGCCCGGGCGGGCTGGTGCTCAACCACAGCATCACCGCCGGTGGCCTGCACAACAGCCAGCTCGGCGCGGGCATGGGCGATTTCATCGAAAAACACATCTTCCCGGGCGGCGAACTGGTTCATGTGTCCCGTCTGGCGCGGCACCTGGGCGGTGCCGGTCTGGAGCTGCTGGACCTGGAGAACCTGCGCCCGCACTACGCGCGCACGCTGTGGGCCTGGTCCGACGCGCTGGAGCACAACCTGGCGCGTGCCCGCGCGCTCACCAGCGAGGACCGGGTGCGCGCTTATCGGCTGTACCTCGCGGGTTGCGCCATGTGCTTTCTGCTGGCCGCGCGCCCAGACGGCAACCCGGCCACCGGCCGCCTGCGCGGCGCACAGTCGGTCTACCCGTTTAACCGGCGGCACATGCTGGGAGCCTGCGCGGCAGAAGGCGTTGAAAGCGAAAACCGTCCCCAGCGAGGCCAGTTTTTGCCGAATTTGCCGCCCCATAGCCCGGCTATGGGGCAAAAAGGCGGTGAAAAGTGGACCGCTGCGGGCGGTTTGCAGCCTGAGCGCCTCGCCCGCTATCGCACCAGCACGGCTCGAAAGTCGTTCACATTGGTGTGCGTGGGGCCGGTGACCACCAGATCGCCCAGCGCTTCGAAGTACCGGTAGGCGTCGTTGCGCATCAGGTGATCGGTGAGCTTGAGTCCGAGCGTCTGGGCGCGCGCCAGGCTGTCGGGCGCCACCAGCGCGCCCGCGTTGTCTTCCACGCCATCGATGCCGTCCGTGTCGGCGGCCAGCGCCCACACCCCCGGCTGCCCACCAAGCGCCTGGGCCAGCCCGAGGCAGAACTCGCCCGCGCGCCCGCCCCGGCCACGAGGCTGGCCCTCGGCCGGTGGCTGTACCGTGACCGTGGTTTCGCCACCGCTCAAAATCACGCAGGGCCGCTCAAAGCTGCTGCGGCCCTGCGCGGTCGAGCGCGCCAGCGCCGCGTGCACCTTGCCCACCTCGCGCGATTCCCCCTCGATTTCATCGCTCAGGATGTAGGCGTTGAGGCCCAGCGCGCGCGCAGCCTGCGCGGCGGCTTCCAGGCTTTGCTGCGGTGTGGCGATCAGGTGCGTCTGATGCCCGCTGAAACAGGCGTCGCCCGGCTTGGGCGTTTCCAGTGCGCCGCTCTCCAGCTGCGCCAATACCGCAGGCGGCAGCGCAATCGCATAGCGGTGCAACACCTCCAGCGCCTGGGCGCAGGTGGACGCGTCGGCCACCGTGGGGCCGCTGCCGATCACGCTCACGTCGTCCCCCGGCACGTCGCTGATGGTCAGCGTGACCACCTGCGCGGGCGCACAGGCGGCTGCCAGACGCCCGCCCTTGATGCGCGACAGGTGCTTGCGCACCGTGTTCATTTCCAGAATGTTGGCGCCACTGGCCAGCAGCTGGCGGTTGATGCGCTGTTTGTCCTCCAGCGTCAGGCCCTCACACGGCAGGGTCAGCAGCGACGAGCCGCCGCCCGAAATCAGGCACAACACCAGATCGTCTTTGGTCAGCCCCTGGACCAGCGTCAGGATGCGCTGTGCCGCGGCCAGGCCCGCGGCATCGGGGACCGGGTGCGAGGCCTCCACCACCTCGATGCGCTCGGCCAGCCCCGCGGGGCGGGGCGGCGTGTGGTGGTAGCGCGTGACCACCAGCCCAGAAAGCGGCGCCTCGGCCGGCCACAGCGCCTCCACCGCCTGCGCCATCGCGCCACCGGCCTTGCCGGCGCCAATCACCACGGTTCTGCCCTTGGGCGGTGGCGGCAGGTGGGCGGCGGTGTTTTGCTGCGGCAGGGCGCGCTGCACCGCCACATCGAACAGGTGGCGCAACAGATGGCGCGGGTCGTCGAGACCCGGGGTTTGGGTGGGCGTCATGGGCAGGCGTTCTTGCGAGGTGTTCGCATGGCGGGTGATTGGCGTGGCCCCAAAGATAATCGACGCCCGGCCAGACCACGGAACCACACCACATGACCACTCTGCTGATCGACAACGCCACCTGCATCGCCACCTTCGATCACGCCGAGCCGTCCAGCGGGCGGGAATGGACGCACGCAAGCCTGTTCGTGCGCAATCAGCGCATTGCGTGGATCGGACCTGCCGCCAATCTGCCACCCGCGCTGCGCGACGAGGCCAGCGAGGTGATCGATGCCCGCGGCCACCTGGTCACGCCGGGCCTGGTCAACACGCACCACCACATGTACCAGAGCCTCACCCGCGCGATCCCGGCGGTACAAAACGCCGAACTGTTCGGCTGGTTGCGCGGGCTGTATCCGATCTGGGCCGGACTCACGCCCGAGATGGTGCAGGTGTCCACCCAGGTGGCCATGGCCGAACTGCTGCTGAGCGGCTGCACCACCAGCAGCGACCACCTCTACCTCTACCCCAACGGCGTGCGGCTGGAAGACAGCATCGA
>JAIFNE010000170.1 GCA_020047875.1 Hydrogenophaga sp. | reverse complement strand
ACAAGGCAGCGGCCGGAATCAGCGCAATCTTCATGATCTTTTTCATCTTGGGGTCTCCTGATCAGCGCTTGATGGCGGGCACGATGGACTCGGCACCCTGAGCGTTCACGCCCATGTACACGCCCAGTGAAATCGTGACGTCGCTGCCGAATTTGGGTTCGGGGAAGCGCTGCTGGCGGTAGCAGTCGTTCAGGCGTTTCTGCATGGTCCACATCTCAGCGTTGGAAACGCGGTAGGCCGGCCAGGCAGCAACGCCCACGCCGTCACCCGGGTTCTTGGTCAGGTTAGGCAGATCCTGCAGGCGGATGCGGCCACCGTCGACGCCATGGCATGAAGCGCAGGAAAAGTCGTGCGGGCCACCGCGTGCGAAGAATGCGCGCTTGCCCACTTCGTACATGACTTTTTCCTTCTCATGGGATTGAGAGAGGTTGAAGCGCATGCCCTTGGACTGCGTGGCCACATAGGTCGTGATCGCGACCAAGTTGGCGCCCTCGCCTTTTCCAATGGTGGGAGCTGCCTTGTACAGATCGGCTTCGCTGAAGCCCTGCAACGTCACCATGCAATGGATGAGGCGGGTTTCCAGATCCATGACCTTGCCGGTGTCCTTGAAGAGCCGTGGCAATTCTGTGAATGCGCCCTTGAGCACGCCAGGACCTTTGCCCAGATCGCATTGCTCCAGCGACGCGTTCTTGGGGCCCCGCTTTTGCTTCCACAGTTCCTCGCCCTTCATCTCGAAAAGCTCGGCCGGGTTGCCGTCTTCCAACATGGCGCGGTACTGGGCAATACCTTCCGCAGCAGTGCCCTGTGCCTGGACAGCGCCCATGCCCGCGAGCAACGCGGTAGCCACCAGCGCTCGGCAGTGGAACATCGGTTTTTTCATCTGAACGTCTCCTCTTTTTCAACCAAAAAAACAAACGGCCAGCAACGTGTGTGGCTGGCCGTATCGATCACCGCTCAGGTCAGGCGATGGTCGCTTCGTCGGAACGTGATTCGCCCTTGTTGTCCGACCATTTGACGGTGACCTTGTCGCCCTTGGCAGCGCCCTTGAACTTGAACGACAGGAACGGGTTTTGCGACACGGCGCCGGACCACATGGCCTTGAGCACCGGCTTGCCGTTGTGGGTGGCCTCGACATCCTGAATGAAGTGGGCGGGGATGAGAGCGCCGGACGCGTCTTTGCGGGTGCCGGGCTCCATGACGTGGGACATCAGCACCCGAACGGTGGTTTCGTCGCCTGCGAGGGCGGCACGGATGCGCATCGGATCAGCCATGATGGACTCCTGAATCGAAATGAATGAATGAAATGGGTTAACTCGGGTGAAATCGGGGCAATCAGCCGCCGCATCCGCCCAGGGTGACCTTGGTTTCTTTGGTGGCCGAGAACAGCTTGCCATCGGCCTTGACCACGGCCACCACGTTGGTGCTCTGGCCCATCTTGACGCGGGTCTGCACATCGGCCACGGTCCCGGCGGGGATCATGAAAGCAGCGGCCAACGGCGTCGGGTTTTTCTCGATGATGAGGTACAGGTCGGTGGTGTTGGGCAACTTGGACACCACGCCCACGGGCACCACAGCGCCGTTTTCGGCGATGTCGGGCGACACCACGGTCACCTGGTCGCTGGTGGCTGGCGTGCCACCGATGGCCTTGAGGGCATCGTCCATGGTCTTGACGGTGAAGCTGGCGCGGTCCACAGCGGCCTGGGCCTGGCTTTGGGTCACGATGCCGAGGGACACGAGGGTGGCGAAAGCACCCGTGGTCTTGATGGCGGTGCGGCGGGAATTGTTCATGTCGAACTCCTTTGAATGGGATGAATACAGTTTACTTGTCGGGGGCGCCAGCCAGCACCCAAGCTGCGAGCAGTTTCAACTCGTCGTCTTTCAGATTCGGCTGGGCCGGCATGGGCACGGGGCCGTAGATGCCAGAGCCGCCGGACTTGATGCGCGCGGCCACTTTCTCCAGCGCATCGGCCTGACCCTTGTGCTTGGCGACCACGTCTTTGTAAGACGGACCCACCAGCTTCTTGTCGACCGCATGGCAAGCCAGACAGGCGCTCTTGGTGGCCAGGGCCTTGGCGGCCGCGGCATCCAACGCGTGTGCACTGACCGACATCAGCAGCGCCGACGTGGCCAACGCGATCGATTTAAACAACATTTTCATAGCTTACGGTCTCCTTGGAAAAAGCCGGTTGGGGTTAACGAGTAAATCCGAATATTCAAACTTGGTACTGGTCAGGTGCTCGGACGCTCACTTTGCGCCAGCGGCGATCCACTGGGCGATGGTCTTGGCGTCGGCATCGCTCAGCTGAGGCTGGGCCGGCATCGGGATCGAGCCGAACACGCCCACACCACCGTTCTTGATCTTGCCGGTCAGGTAGGCCTCCAAGTCGGCGCGGCCCTTGTGCTTGGCCACCACTTCGTTGAAGCCGGGTCCGACGATCTTGCTGTTGAGGCCGTGACACGCCAGGCAGGCGTTGGCACCCAGCAAGCCTTTCACGTCGGCTGCCCCGCCACTGGCCGCGGCCACCACCACCGCCTTGGGCGGCGGCAGCGAGCCGACCGGCCCCTTGGGTGCGGGCTGGGTGGTGTCGGCGCCGCGCACCGGACCCACCACGCGATTCTGTTCGGCGATGTTGCCGTGTGCGTCGCGGGCGAAATCGGGCAGGAAAGAACGCACCTTGGGATCGACTTCGCAGTTCTTCATGCAGGCCACGTTCTTCACATCGCCCTTGCCGGTGACCTTCCATAGCGGCTCATGGAACACCATGCCGTTGCGGTTGGGCATGCGCTGCTGCACCTCAGCGATGTTCTTGTCTGAGAGCGTGAAGTCTGCCGGGACCACGTTGGCCAGGTTCAGGATGTAGGCCGTGACGCCAAACACCTCGTCGGGTGTGAGTGTCTTGGGGTTGTTCCAAGGCATGGCCCGGTTGATGTAATCCCACAGTGTCGAGAGCGTTGCGACTTTCATCATGGTCGTGCGCTGCGGCACGGTGGCCGCCGCACCCTCGACCAGGGCAGCCACCCGACCGCTCTTGATGTCTTCCTGCGTGGTGCCACCGACGATGGGCGTGAACACCTCGTTGGATTCACCAAAGATGCCGTGGCAGGAAGCGCACTTGTCTTCCCACACCTTGGTGCCAAGGTCAACCGAGCCCGCCCCCTTGGGGAGGCCCTTGAAGTCGGGACGCACATCGATGTCCCACGCTTTGACTTCGGCTGGGGTGGCATCACGACCCATGTTTTGCCATGGCTTGTCTTGTGCAATGGCACTCCAGGAAGCGCAAGCCAGCGCGATTGCAACGAGACCCCGGACGGGGCTGATCAGGTTCTTGTCGAGGATGTTCATGTCAGTACACCTGCACATTGGAGACTTCACCGTTTTCGGACACCAGCCAGCTCTGGATGGCGTTCTGGTGATAAACGGAGCGCGAACCGCGCACGGCACGCAGCTGGTTGATCTTGGGCTGCACATAACCTGTGCTGTCGATGGCGCGTGCCTGCAGAACGGCGGGCTTGCCGTCCCAGACCCAGTCGATGTTGAAGCGGGTCAAGGCTTTGTTCAGGATCGGCCCTTCCAGACGGGCGGTGCGCCAGTTGCGCCCTCCGTCTGTGCTCACATCCACCCGTTTGATCGAACCGCGCCCTGACCAGGCCAGACCGGTCACGTTGTAGTAGCCCTTGTCGAGCAGCGTCTGGCCCGCCGAGGGTGTGGTGATGACGGACTTGCACTCCTGGATACCGGTGTACTGGCGGTGCATGCCATCAGGCATCAGATCAATGTAGTGCACCGCCTCGTCTTTGGTGGCGTACTTCTGATCGCCAACCTCGATGCGGCGCAGGTACTTGACCCAGCTTACGCCCTGCACACCCGGTACCACCAGGCGCAGTGGGTAGCCGTTTTCCGGGCGCAGCATTTCGCCGTTCATGGCCCAGGCGACGATGCAGTCGTCCATCGCCTGATCGATGGCGATGGTGCGGGTCATCGACGAACCGTCTGCACCTTCAGCCAGCACGTACTTGCCGTTCTTCTTGTCGACGCCGCACATCTCCAGCAGGGTGGAAAGCAGCACGCCGGTGAACTCAGAGCAGCTCACCATGCCGTGGGTGTATTGCACCGTCGGCACCGCCACATTGCCCCATTCGGTGGCGCCATTCGCACCGCACTCGATGAAATGGATGCGCGAGACGCTGGGCAGGCGCATCAGGTCGTCCATGGTGAACACGCGCTGGCGCTTGACCAAGCCGTTGACCATCAGTCGGTGCTTGGAGGGATCGATGTCCCACCAGCCCTGGTGGTGGCGCTCAAAATGCAGCCCGCTGGGCGTGATGATGCCGAACAGCCCCTGCAGCGGCGTGAAGCTCACCGAGGCCTGGTTGACCCGCGTCAGGCCCGGACTCTGGCGGCGCTGAAGGTTGGCTTCCCACTTGCTGGGCTTGCCATACCCGTCGGTAACCACCGGCATGCCCAGGCCCGTGGTGTGCTCGGGCAGCTTGAGGATGGCGTCTTCGCCCTCGGCGGCCATCGCTCGGGTCGCAGCGCCGACCGAGGCGGCCACACCGGCGCCCATGGCCAGGGCCTTGCCCATAAAGCGGCGGCGCGCTTTGCGAGCGTCTTCAATTTGTTCGGAACTCAAAAAATTCTCAGGTGCGGGCAGCACGCGCCCGATCACGTCGCTCAGATCTTTAGACACTGGCTTCTTCCTTGTGGTTGGCAGAGGGAACACGGCGCGTCGAGCCACGGGCTTCCTGGCGCGCGAAAAGGGTTTTGGCGGCAGAGCTGGCGCCCGCGCTGACCGGGCGAACCGCGCCTTCGGCCCGGCTCTGGATCTGTGAGGTGACGCTGCGACACAGTTCGACATACATGGGATCGGCCACCTTGTAGAAGACCTGCGTGCCCTCGCGGCGGCGCGACAGCAAGCCGGCCTGGTACATCAGTCCCAGGTGGCGCGACCCGTTGGCCTGCGCCAGGCCGGCGGCCCTGATGATGTCGTTCACGCAGCGCTCTTCCTGGCACAGCGCGTGCAGGATGCGCAGGCGCGTCGGTTCGCCGAGCACGCTGAAATAGCGCGCCACAGACTCGAATACCTCGTGCATGTCATCCAAGAAGCTGTCTCCGTCGGGGCGGTGGCGCGGTCGAGGGCGCCGATGTACTTACTATATGAGTGATTGCCTATATTTGGATTGGTGTAAACCCCATAGCCAGACGAGACTGTCTCGCTATTCCCCGCCGCCACGTTGCGCGCCAGCCAGAGTGGTGGACGTAATCCAGGTCGGGGCACTTCGTCTCCCCGGGTTTTTACCCTCTGGCTGAGAAAATTACCGGTGTTAGCATTTTGAAAAGCTCCACGCAGAGGTGCAGAAGAAAATTCGATGCTTCGCCAACCTGCGGTGTCGGCTTTCTGTGAGCGCCGTTTTATCCGCCAATCTGAAAGCAGAAATGACCAAAAAACTGAAATGGCTCGCCGCCGCCGCGCTGTGCACCGCGGCCATGGGAGCACAGGCCGAAGTCAGCCAGGTGCGCATCTGGGCAGCAGCCTGCGCCACCTGCCACGGCACGGGTGGCCAGGCCCAGGAAGGCAACGAATCACTGGCGGGCAAAGACAAGGACGAGATGTTCCAGAAGTTGATGGACTACAAGTCTGGCCGCAAACCTGCCACGCTGATGCACCAGCTCACCGCCGGTTACACCGACGACCAACTGCGCCAGATCGCCGCCTATTTCGCGGGCCAGAAAAAATGAGGAACTACCCCATGCAACGTCGTCAATTCGTTCAAACCGTCGGTGCTGGTTCGGCCGTGGCGGGCCTGAGCCTCCTCAGCGGTTGCGCCACCTCGGGCGGTGCCAGTGGCGCCAAGGTGGTGGTGGTAGGCGGCGGCTACGGTGGCGCCACCGCCGCTAAATACCTGCGCCTGTTCTCCGACCACAGCATTCAGGTGACTCTGGTTGAGCCCAACGCCAACTTCGTCTCCTGCCCCATTTCCAACCTGGTGCTCGGCGGCCACAAGAAGATGGCCGACATCACCATGCCCTACACCAACCTCGAAACACGCCACGGCGTGAAGGTGGTGCGCGACATGGTGGCCAGCATCGACCCCGAGAAACGCACGGTGAAACTGGCCAGTGGCGGCGAGCTGCCCTACGACCGGCTCATCGTCTCGCCCGGCATCGAGTTCATGTGGGACACCCTGCCGGGCATGGCCAAGGCCGGTGCCAAAGACAAGGTGCTGCACGCCTGGAAAGCTGGCCCGCAAACGGTGGCGCTGCGCCAGCAGCTCGAAGCCATGCCAGACGGCGGGGTCTATGCCCTCACCATTCCGCTCGCGCCCTACCGCTGCCCGCCCGGCCCCTACGAGCGCGCCTGCATGATCGCCAGCTACTTCAAGACCGCCAAGCCCAAGAGCAAGGTGGTGGTGTTCGACGCCAACGACGACATCCAGTCCAAGAAAGGCCTTTTCATGAAGGCCTGGAAGGACCACTACGACGGCATGATCGACTACCGGCCCAAGCACCGGGTGGTCGATGTGGACGCTGCCACCAACACGCTGAAGTTCGAATTCAACGAAGACTTCAAGGCTGCCGTGCTGAACGTGCTCCCGAGCATGCGCGCTGGCGATATCGCGCGCAACACCAGGCTCACCACCGCCAACGATCGCTGGTGCGAGGTGGACTTCCTCACCTTCGAATCCAAGGCGGTGAAAAACATCCACGTGCTCGGTGATGCGATCCAGATCGCACCCGGTATGCCCAAGTCCGGGCACATGGCCAACCAGCATGGCAAGAACTGCGCCGCCGCCGTGGTTGCCCTGCTCGCCGGTAAAGAACTGCAGGCGCTGCCGCTTTATGCCAACACCTGCTACAGCTACGTGACGGCAGACGAGGCGGTCCACGTGGCCAGCGTGCACCGCTACGACGCCGAAAAGAAGACCATGCTCACCGTGCCCGGCTCGGGTGGCGTGTCGCGGGCGGCCAGTGAGCTCGAGGGCAAGTACGCCATGGGTTGGGCCCGTAACATCTGGGCCGACACCTTGGCCTGACCCCCGCACCGAAGAGACCGCCCCGCCCGAGCGCAGGTTGCCGCATCAACCACCCCCAGGGGAACCTCTACGGTGCGGTGAAGTCAGTTCAGCGGTGCGCCGGAAACTGGCGCTGTAGGAATGGAAGGCCTTCCCCGTCTCACTTTCTTTCAATGAAACACAAAGCCTCCCCTCGCCGCCGCATCGCCGTGGCGGCCTCGATTTTGCTGTTCGCTGCATCCAACGCCTGGGCGCAAGTGGACGAAGCGCGGGCAAAAAAGATCGCGGGTGGTTCCTGCTTTCTCTGCCATGGCGAGCGCGGCGAGTCCACCAGTGAGGTGTTCCCGCGGCTCGCCGGTCAGCATGCCGAGTATGTGGCGAAGCAGCTGGCGGCGTTCCAGAACGGGCAACGCAAGAGCTCGACCATGGCCAGCATGGTGACCAAGCTCACGCCAGACGAGATGCTGGCGCTGGGCAGGCATTACGAAAAAATGAGCCTGCCGCGTGAAGAGGCGAAAGATCCCCAACTGGCAGCAATGGGCCGGTACATCTATTTCAGCGGCAACAAGTTCAGTGGCGTGCCAGCCTGCGCGAGCTGTCACGGTGCCGCCGCCGAAGGTACAGCCAGCCTGCCCAGGCTGGCAACCCAGTTTTCAGGCTACATCCACAACCAGCTGAAGTCGTTCAACAAGCGCGAGCGCACCAACGACAACGCGGTGATGCATTCGGTGGCGGAAAAAATGACCGAGCTGGAAATGGCGGCGGTAGCCGAGTACGTGAGCAGCAAGTAGGTACACAAACAGGCACACGGTCAGCGGACCGGCTTCCGCCGCTTGCCACAGGGCGCCTTTCGGCGCCCTTTACATTCCCGCAGCGACTTGGCTGGCCAGGGGCCTACCGCAAGGCGTTGCGCTTGCACTCCATCAGCCGCCAGATGAACGGGGTGAAGATGAGCTGCATGGCCAGTTCCATCTTGCCACCCGGCACCACGATGGTGTTGGCGTGACTCATCAGCGAGCCGCTGATCATGCTCGGCAAATAGGGAAAGTCGATGCCTTTGGGCTGGGCGAAGCGGATCACCACCATGCTCTCGTCGGCGGTGGGCACGTCGCGGGCCAGAAACGGGTTGGAGGTGTCCCCAATGGGCACGCGCTGGAAGTTCACATGGGTGTACTGGAACTGCGGGGTGATGTAGTTCACATAGTCCGGCATGCGGCGCCGAATCGTGTCGGTCACCGCCTCGGCGCTGTAGCCGCGCATGTGCTTGTGGCGGTAGAGCTTCTGAATCCGCGTTGTGCAGGTACTTGCGGCAGCGGCCGGTACCGGCCTCGGCGTAGGTTTTGAACAGGTTTTCGATTTCGCCGAACAAGTTGGCATCCGCACCAAAGTGGCTGAAATGCGTGTTGCCCGCCGCCTCCGCACGTTCTGCCTGGACCTGCATGGCCTGGCGGTCGCAGCGGTGGTAGCTGTCGCCCTCGATCAAGGCCGCGGTGACGCCCTCGCGGCGAAAGATGGCCTGGAAGGCGCCGGTGACGGTGGAAGTGCCAGCGCCGCTGGAACCGGTGATGCAGAAGATGGGATGGCGTTCGGACATGGGGGTTATCGGGAGCTGACCGCAGCTCGTGCCGCGCGGGGATGGCGGCTGGGGTCAGACGCGAAACAGCGAGCGCGGTGAAAACAGCGGGCTGCCGCCACCAGCGGGTGCGGCCGGCGCGCGGTGGTAGGCCTCGATGCGCTCAACCTCGTGCCGCGAACCAAACACAAGACCGGTGCGCTGCTGCAGGTCGCTGGGAACCACCCGCAACAGCGCCTCGCGGCCCGTGCTGGCTCGGCCACCGGCCTGCTCGACCAGCATGGCCAGCGGATTCGCCTGGTGCAGCAGGCCGGGGCAACCGGGCTGGCTGGCCGCGTCAGCATCGCGCGGACACAGAAACACGCCACCGCGCATCAAGATGCGGTGCGCTTCGGCCACCGGGCTGGCGATCCAGCGGGTGCTGAAGTCTTTGCCGCGCGGGCCGGTTTTGCCGGCCAGGCATTCGTCCACATAGCGTTTCACCGGCGTTTCCCAAAAACGGCTGTTGGCCGCGTTGATGGCGAAGGTGTCGGTGTCGGGCGGGATGCGGATATCGGGCCGGGTGAGCTTGAACTCGCCCAGGTTTGGATCGAGCGTGAAACCGTGCACACCCGCTCCCACGGTGAGCACGAGCTGCGTTGCCGGCCCATACAGCGCATAACCCGCAGCCACCTGCTGCGCCCCCGCCTGCAAAAAATCGGCTGCACACAGATCACGCCCGCTCGCCACCAGATCCGCGGGTGCGCGCAACACGGAGAACACGCTGCCCAGCGCCACATTCAGGTCGGCCTCGCTTGCGCCTTCGAGTGCGTCGAAAACCAGCAGGTACTTGCCACGTGGATGGGGCGGGGGAATCGCCACTGGTGCACCGACCGTGGCCGACGCCATGCCCGCCAAATGACCGCCCCAGTGGTTGGCATCGACAAAATGGCATGGCCCACGCCCTCCTATTGATCCCGCCCGGAGAAGTATCAACCGTTCACCCTGAGCCTGTCGAAGGGCTTCGACAGGCTCAGCCCGAACGGATATTGAGACTTCACCCGGCCGGATCAATAGTCGGGGCCTTCTACCCTCGCCGTGGGCCGTACCGACGCAGGTCCTCCCACGCCGGCCGTACCTCCGAGGGAGCCAAAGGCCACGCTGCGCGCCACCGTCTTGCAGGCCAGCGCAATGTCGAGCACGAGCGCGTTGAAATCGCCACTGGCGCTGGGGTAGCGCCGGCGCTCCTCGATGAGGAACTGCGTGAGGGTGGAACGGCGGTCCAGTTGCATGGGCTGACTCGGCTCCGCTCAGTTCGCAGCCGACAACGGGGCGGCGTGCGCCAGCCAGCCGCGCAGCTGTGCCAGCGTGACCTCCGCGAGGCTGGGCAACACGCGCAAAGCGCCGTCAAAGTCGCGATGCGCGCTGAACTCGGTCGGTGTGATCACGGCCTGCAGCCCGGCGGCCCGGGCCGCGCGCAGACCGTTGGGTGAGTCCTCGAACGCCAGGCAGTGGGCGGCGGGCACCGCCATGTCGCCCAGCACCTGCAGGTACACCTGCGGGTTCGGCTTTTTCACCGGCGAGGTGGACGCATCGCCCACCGCCACAAACATCATGCGCCAGTCGTCGCCGATCGCCTGGCGCAGCAACGCCGCCACATTCACCGGCGAGGTGGTGGTGGCGATCCCCAGTTTCAGCCCTTCGGCATGGGCGGCATTGATCAGCGACAGCACGCCGGGGCGCAGCTGCACGCGGCCTTCGTTCACCGCGTTCTCGTAATAGGCGGTCTTGATCTCGTGCAGGCGGTTGAGGGTGTCGTTGAGTGCGCCGCCGCTCAGGTCGGTCATGTCGGGATGGGTGAGGTGCCAGAAGTGGCGCAACCGCTCTTTACCACCCGAAATCTCCAGCAGATCGACATAGTCTTCATGGCTCCAGTGCCAGTCCAGCCCGACCTGCCCAAAGGCATGGTTGAAGGCCTCCAGGTGCACGGCCTCGGTGTCCGCCAGGGTGCCGTCGACGTCGAATATCAGGGCTTTGAGCATGGGGATCCTTGGTGACTGGGGAAACTGCCCGCTGGGGCCATCGGGCGCTCGAGTGGCAGCGCAGCGCCTGCGGGCCATCATAGTTTGCTTGACCCACCGCCTGATGACCAAGGCCATGCGGCTCATCGGCCCCGCCCATCGTGTCCAATCGGGTCATGAACAGCCCCACCCCGCATCCCGACACCGAGCGGCGCCTGACCGAACTCGAAATCAAGGCCAGCTACGCCGACGACCTGCTGGAGACACTCAACGCGCAGGTGGCGAAGCAGCAGGAGCAGATCGACCTGCTGCTGCGCGAGGTGCTCCGCCT